>DAOUZU010000036.1 GCA_030665535.1 Dehalococcoidia bacterium | reverse complement strand
GGCCGCTAATAAGCAGCGCCGCCAGCAAACCGGCGCCGATAAGAAGCTCGGCCAGGGAAAGGCGGCGCTTCAGCCGCGCGTACTGACTGGCTTGCTGCTGCCGGGCCGGGTCCAGAACCGGCTCCGGCGCCGCTTTTTCCGGCGCAGAGTGATTGTTCAATGGCGTCAACCTGCCTTCAGGATAAGCCTGGTGCGGTGGATGGAAAGGGGAGATTCAAAGCCCAGCGCAAGGGCCACCTGCTCCGGGCGCCCGGAGCCGGAGCTATCGCAGCGCAGCCGCATATTTATAACGCAGCGGCCCTCCGCACAACCGGCCAGGGAGAGGCCATCCACCAGCCGCCTCAGGTCATAGTGCCGCGGGCCGGTGTCCCGCTGGTGTTGCCAGGGCAATTTGTCCCTGGCCAGCAATTCGTCCAGAGCCTGCCGCACTTCCTGCTCGCCCTTGCGGCTGGCTACCTCCACCGTATATTCGGCAAAGCGCACCAGGGATTGCAGCGAAGGCTGCGTCAGCGGCACGGGGGACACCTGGAGTATCTCTATCCCCGGCGGCAACTGCCGATTAACCGCTACGGTCAGGTTATGGGGGGATACCCACCTGTTCAGGTAGGCGTCCATAAACTCGGCCTGGCTGGTCACGCCGATGGCCAGGGGGGCGGCCAGGGAAATGCGGGGCTGGGGATTGAACCCCTCCGAGTAGGCCAGGGTTATATCGGCGCGGCGGAAGGCCCGCTGCCACATCCGCATAATGTCCAGATGGGAGATATACTTTAGCTCCTTGAGGCGATGGAATCTAACTCTCAGCCGTTGCACGCTTTTCCTTGGTTATCAGTATTTCGTCTATCTTGCGGCCGCGCATCTTGGTCACCACCAGCTTCAAGTCCTTATACCTTAGCTGCTTGCCCTGCTGCGGTATATGCCCCAACAGGTGAAGGACAAAGCCGGCCACCGTCTCGTAATCGCCTTCGGGTATGTCAAGGCCCAACTCCTCGTTGGCCTCCTCTATGCGCATGCCCCCGTCAACCTGGAAGGTATACTCGTTGATGGTCTCGTAGTCCTTTTCCGCCTCGGCCAGCTCGTCACCGATTGGGCCGACAATCTCCTCCATCAACCGACTCAGGGAAACGATGCCGGCCGTACCGCCGTATTCGTCGATAATAACGCTCATGCGGTAGTTGTTGTCCCGCATCTCCGTAAAAAGCTTGCCGATAGGCTTCGTCTCCGGGGCGAAGTAGGCCGGGCGGATGAGGTCGTCGATGGTGTCCTGCTGGCTCAAGGTGCCCCTGGCTATGGCCATAAGGACATCCTTCACCGATATTATACCGACGATGTTATCCATATTCTCCTTAAAGACGGGAAAGCGGGAAATGGGAGACTCGGCATAGACGGTCAGGAAATCGGCCAGGGTGGTACCCTTCTCCACACCGATCACCTCGGGGCGGGGCACTATAGCCTCGGCCACCGGCCTGTCGCCGAACTCAAAGACATTGTGCAGCATTTCGGCCTCGTCCTCCTCCATCGTCCCCTCCTTGTGGCCGACGGTTATCATGCTGCGAATCTCCTCTTCGCTGACCAGCGAGCGGGGCGGCGGTGTGGCCCCTACTATCCGTGATAAGAGAGAGGCTATCCAGCTCAAAACGAACACGAAGGGGGTAAACAGCCAGGCAATAGCCTGTATCGGCCTGGCGAATATTATGGACAACCTCTCGGCGTGATGGGTGGCCAGGGTCTTGGGGGTGGTCTCGGAGAAGACCAGCAGGACGATGGTCAGGCCGATGGTGGCAATGAACACCCCCTGGTCGCCCCACAAATCAACGGCTAGGACGGTGGCCAGGGCGGCGGCGCCCACATTGACAAAGTTGTTGCCCAGCAGGATGGTGGACAGAAGCTTCTCCGGCCGCTTCACCAGCCGGGCCACCCTATCGGCTCCCTTGACCTTGGTTTCTACCATATGCTGCAGCCGGAAACGCTGCAGGGACATGAAGGCCGTCTCCGAGCTGGAGAAAAAAGCGGAAAGCAGCAGAAAGAGGAGAAGCAAGACCAGGTAAAGCACCTGCGTCTCAGTAGACATCTGGTATCACCTCACTAAGTAACCGAAAGAGCACCTTTTTCAGGGCAATAATAGCACCGGCCAGCGGGGGTGTCAAAGAAGGGATGCCTTGTTTCGGCAGCTGGTAGCTGTGCTATAATCTGCCCTGTGAAGGTACTGGGCATCGAGAGCTCCTGTGACGAGACGGCGGCGGCGGTGGTGGAAAACGGCACCAAAATCCTCTCCAACCAGGTGGCTTCCCAGGTGGCCATCCACGCCCGCTACGGCGGCGTCGTCCCTGAGGTGGCCTCCCGGCAGCACCTGCTGGCCATCGTGCCTGTTATCAAGCGGGCACTGGCCGATGCCGGCGCCGGCTGGGAAGACCTGGGCGGCATCGCCGTCACCAACGGCCCCGGTCTGGCCGGCTCGCTGCTGGTGGGATTAAATGCCGCCAAGGCGATAGCCCTGGCCCGCCGCCTGCCCCTCACCGGCGTCAACCACCTGGAGGGCCACATCTACGCCAACTGGCTCTCCGGAGAGAACCCCTGCTTCCCCCTGGTCTGCCTCACCGTCTCCGGCGGCCACAGTGATCTGGTGTTGATGCGCGGCCACGGTGACTACGTACTGCTGGGGCGGACGCGAGACGACGCCGCCGGCGAGGCCTTTGACAAGGCAGCCCGCATACTGGGACTTGGCTACCCCGGCGGCCCGGCCATTGAGAAGGCCGCCCAGGGTTACCAAGCCACCATCCCCTTGCCGCGCGCCTGGATTAAAGGCAGCCATGATTTCAGCTTCAGCGGCCTGAAAACGGCCCTCTTCCGGCTGGTGGAGGCGGGTAAGGTGGAAAATCCCGCCGAAGCCGCCGCCAGCTTTCAGCAGGCGGTTGTGGAGGTGCTGGTGGCCAAGGCGATAGCCGCCGCCAGGAAGCACCGCGTGAAGCATATTCTCCTGGCCGGCGGTGTGGCCGCCAACCGCCCGCTTCGCCAGCGCCTCATCAAACATTCACCCCTGCCGGTGCTGGTACCAAAGCTGTCCCTCTGCACGGATAACGCCGCTATGATCGCCGCCTGCGGCTACTTCCGCCTTCGGGCCGGTAAAACAGATGGCCTTGATTTGGATGTGATTCCCGGCCTGAAAATCGGCTGAGATCAAGCATTAGCCGCCTTGCCGTTTAAGCTCCCGCGCAAAGGCCCGGTAGGCCGGCTCACTGTAGAGGACGAGGACGACCTTCTCCAGCCCCGTTTTT
Source organism: Dehalococcoidia bacterium (assembly GCA_030665535.1). Lineage (GTDB taxonomy): Bacteria > Chloroflexota > Dehalococcoidia > Dehalococcoidales > JAUXAE01 > JAUXAE01. The sequence goes on along the minus strand of DAOUZU010000036.1, from coordinate 5,920 downwards.
CCGGCGGTGTAGGCCAGCACCTCGCCAATCATTATGCGGGCCGCCTCGGTCACGGGGAACCTGCCCACGCCGGTGCCCAGGGCGGGGAAGGCCAGGCTTTTTATTCCCAGCCGGTCGGCGGCCTTAAGGCTGCTCCTGGTGGCCCGCCTTATCTTACCGGCGTCTGTCTTAAAATCCATGGCCATCACGGCGGCGTGGATGACATAGCCGGCCTTGAGCCTGCCGGCCCCCGTCTCCACCGCCTCACCGATGGCGATGGGCCCCTTTTTCACCGCCTCGGCCTCTATTCCAGCGCCGCCGGCCTTCCTGATGGCGCCTGCCACCCCACCGCCCATCCATAATTCGTTGTTGGCTGCGTTTACAATGGCATCTACCTCAAGCCCGGTGATGTCCCCCTTGAATATATCCATTTCAGTCATAAGCGCGCCCGCCTTGCCGTTTGTACGGTTATTCTTACACGCCCGGCCAGCTAGGTCAAAAAGGCCTGGCGCCGGATACCGTATAGCTTACTATTCGGTACTATGCGGCCAATCATAAGAGACCTGGGGCTATACAGGCCTCTTTTTCCTTGTCTTTCGCCCTTACAGGGCGTATACTGCCATATACCGATTTGCACCATAGTTCTATCTAAGTTATTATATGTATGTTAGCAGTCTCCACCAGAGACTGCTAAAAATATGAGCAGAAAGCCAAATTAAAGAAGGAGGAATTTATGGCTAAACTCAAACCACTAGGCAATATGGTATTGCTCAAGCCCAGCGCCAAGGAGGAGGTAAGCAAGGGAGGCATCGTCATACCGGATACCGCCCAGGAGAAATCCAATGAAGGCGATGTGATTGCCGTCGGCCCCGGCAGAATGTCCAAGGACGGCACCCGGGAGAAGCTGGATGTCAAGGTGGGTGACGTTGTCATCTACCCCAAATTCGGCGGCACCGAGTATAAGATCGGGGGCATAGACTACGTCATTCTCCCCGAGAACGCGATTCTGGCCAAGAAAGTATCCAAATAAAGAGAATATACTAAGGAGGTAATATGGCTAAACAGATAATCTTTGGTGAAGATGTGAGGCACGCCCTCAAGAAGGGCGTAGACACGCTAAACGATGCTGTCAAGGTAACGCTGGGGCCCAAGGGCCATCCGGTAGCCTTGGACAAACAGTGGGGCGCGCCCACCGTTATTGACGATGGTGTCACCATCGCCCGGGATATTGATCTTCCCGACCCCTTTGAAAACATGGGCGTCCAGCTGATTAAGGAGGCGTCCTCCAAGACCAACGACGCCGCCGGCGACGGCACCACCACGTCAACCGTTCTGGCAGCGGCCATAATCAACGAGGGCTTCAAGAACATCGCCGCCGGCGCAGAGGCCATCGGCTTAAAGAGAGGCATCGAAAAATCCATCGAGACCATCGTTGCGCAGCTCAATAAGGCATCCACCCCGGTTACTGGCCGGGAGCAGATAGTCCAGGTGGCCACCATTACTGCCAAGGACACCGAGATCGGCGACCTGATTGCCGATGTCATGGAGAAAGTGGGTAAGGACGGCGTCATCACTATTGAGGAGTCCCAGGGCGTCAAGTACGATACCGACTACGTAGAGGGTATGCAGTTTGACCGCGGCTATATCAGCCCCTATTTCGTCACCGACACCGCCCGCATGGAGACGGTGCTGGAGGACCCGGTATTCCTGATGACCGACCGCAAGATTGAGACAGTAGCCGAGCTTCTGCCCACACTGGAAAAGCTGCTGTCTGTCTCCAAGAACATCGTCATCATCTGCGAGAACATTGAGGGCGAGGCCCTGGCCACGCTGGTGGTCAACAAGCTGCGCGGCACGATGAACATTCTGGCCGTCAAAGCCCCTGGATTCGGCGACCGGCAGAAGGCCATGCTACAGGATATGGCCATCCTCACCGGCGGCCAGGTGCTTTCCAAGGAGGCTGGCCGCAAGCTGGACTCCGTAACCGAGGCCGACCTGGGCCGGGCTCGCAGGATAGTTGCCAACAAGGACAAGACGACCATCATCGAGGGCAAGGGTTCACCGCAGGCCCTGCAGGATAGAATCAAGCAGATTAAGGCCCAGATAGATGAGGTGGATTCCGCCTTTGACCGCGAGAAGCTCCAGGAGAGGCAGGCCGCCCTGGCCGGTGGCGTCGCCGTCATCGCTGTCGGCGCTGCTACAGAGACCGAGATGAAGGAGCGCAAGCACCGCGTCGAGGACGCCCTGGCGGCGACACGAGCTGCCGTAGAGGCGGGCATTCTGCCCGGTGGCGGCGTCGGCCTTATCAACGCCCTGCCGTCGCTGGACAAGCTCAAACTGACCGGCGACGAGGCCACCGGCGTCAAGATAGTGCGCAAGGCCATTCTGGAGCCGGTGCGCTGGATTGCCAACAACGCCGGCGCAGACGGCGCCGTGGTGGTTGAGCAGGTGAGGAAGAGCTCCAAGGGTGTCGGCTACAACGCCGAGATAGACAAATACGGCGATATGGTGAAGATGGGCATCATTGACCCCACCCTGGTGGTCGTGTCGGCGCTGACCAACGGCGCCAGCATCGCCAACATGGTGCTTATCACTGAAGCCCTGGTGTCCAACATACCGGAGAAGGCACCGCCTGCTCCAGTCGGCCCTGAAGGGTACTAGGGCACCCTAACCGATACCGGAATAATGGCAGCCGTGGCCTCAAGGCCACGGCTGCTTCCTATTTCACGAAGCTTAGAAGCTCTTCAAGCGGCTCCGTAGCGGCCACCGGGCCCACCAGTGCCAGACGCAGCCGGCTGGCCACCATCAGCTCACCGGCCAGCTCCTTGAGTTCAGCAGCGCTTATGGCGTCGATAATGGCCAGCACCTCCTCCACGCTGTACACGCGCCCGGAGAGCGCCTCCTGAGCCCCTATCCAGCCGGCCACACTGCGGCTGTCTTCCATACGCAGCAGCAGGCGTCCCTTGGAGAGCTCCTTGGCCTTGGTTAGTTCGGCCGGGGCAATAGTCTCCCGCAGCCCTGAAAGCTGTTCCAGGATGGCCTTTACGGCCACGCGGAGATTGCTGGGCTCCACGCCGGCATAGACGGCCAGCGAACCGCAATCACGGAAATGCTCGGTGAAGCTGTAGATACTGTAGGCCAGGCCCAATTTGTCACGAATCTCACTGAAAAGGCGGCTGCTCATCCCCTCACCCAGGATGACATTGAGCAGGCCCAGGGCGAACCGCCCCGGATGCCGGAGGGAGAGGCCGGGCAGGGCCAGGAAAAGGTGTACCTGCTCTATTTCACGGTTCTCTATGGCCACCCGCGGGAACGTCTTTCGCTGTCGGAAGGCCCGGTAGCCGGGCGGCTTCTGCCGGCCCGTCCAGCCGCGGCAGGCTTTGGCCACGGCGGTGGTGGCCTCCCCGTGCTCAATACTGCCGGCAATGGATATCACCGTATTTCCCGGCAGGTAATGACCAGCGATGAAACGGCGCATGTCCTGCTGGTTAATGGCACCCACGGACTGTTTTGTGCCGGCTATGTCCCGCCCCAGGGGATGGCCGGTCCAGAGTATCTCGTCAACCAGCAGGCCAACACGGTGCGAGGGGTCGTCATAGCTCATGTTTATCTCTTCAACGATAACCTGGCGCTCCCGGTCGATTTCCCTGGCGTCCAGCCGGGAGCCGGTCAGCATATCGGTCAGCACATCCAGCGCCTTTTCAAAATGGGTCCGGGCTACCTTGACCCAGTAGATGGTCAGTTCCCTGTCGGTGCCCGCGTTGAGAATACCGCCGACCCCTTCAATGGCCTCCGAAATCTCCCTGGCCGAGGGCCTCTTATCGGTGCCCTTGAACAGCAGGTGCTCAATGAAATGGCTGATACCAGCCTCCCCGTCCCTCTCGTAACGGGAGCCGACGCCGATGAGAAAGATGATAGAAACCGCCTGAGTATCGGGCATCGTCTGGGTGATTACCCGCAGCCCATTGGCCAGTGTCGTTTTCTTGTGCAAGTGAGCCTCCTTTAGCGATGCCGCCCATTCTAGTTTTATCCCCAAGACGGTGTCAATACAGCCTCGGCCCCTAGACACCCCTTGACAGCCCCTCTCCATTGGACTTAGAGTGGCGGATAGGCTATAATCAATACTGCCTTTACTAGTACTTAAGCCTTAATACCTACACTGAAATGCACGAACTGAGCTATACCCAAGGCGTACTTGATATTGCCCTGGAGAACGCCCGCAAGGCCGAGGCCAAACGCGTAACCCGCATCAACCTGGTCATCGGGGGTATGTCCGGCATCGTTGACGACAGCGTCCGGTTCTGCTTTGAGCTCCTGAGCCAGGACAGCATCGCCCACAACGCCGAGTTGACATTCAGGCACGTCCCCACCAGGCTGCGCTGCCGGGAATGCGACCTCGCCTTCGAGCCGGAATCGGAGCAGTGGGGCTGCCCCCGCTGCCGGAAGTGGGACGTGGAGCTTCAAGCCGGCAGCGAGTTTTACGTAGACAGCATAGAGGTGGACTAGATGAAAATAACGGTACTCAAGAACATCCTGGACGCTAACCTGCAAACAGCCGAGAGGAACCAGCGCCTGCTGGAGAGTCACGACATCCTGGCCATAAACATCATGGCCTCGCCGGGGGCGGGAAAAACCAGCCTCATCCTCAAGACGATAGAGGGCCTGGGGAAAGAAGTGGCGATAGGCGTAATCGAGGGCGACATCGCCTCCACCGTTGACGCCGACAGGATAAGCCAGGCCGGCGTGCCCGTCGTCCAGATCAACACCGGCGGCGGCTGCCACCTGGACGCCAATATGGTGGCCAACGCCTTGGATACCATGGATCTGAAAAAGATGGATCTGCTCTTCATAGAAAACGTGGGCAACCTGGTCTGCCCCGCCGGATTCAAGCTGGGCGAGCAAAAGCGGGTGGTGCTGGCCAGCATCCCGGAGGGCGACGACAAGCCGCACAAATACCCATCTATGTTCAGCCAGACAGAGGCCATTGTAATCAACAAGACGGACCTCCTGCCCTACCTGGAGTTTGACATGGAGGACTTCAAGGGCACGGTAAACAGTCTCAACCACGGCGTAAAGTTATTTGAGGTGTCCGCCAAGACGGGGGGCGGCTTTGATGCCTGGCTCTCCTGGCTTAAGGAAGAGATTAGCCTCCTGAGAAAATAGATATGGCACAGGCAGTTGTAACCAGGCAGCTCTTCAAGATAGGTGTTCGCGGGGTGGTGCAGGGCGTCGGCTTCCGGCCCTTCATCTACCAACTGGCCCACCGCCATAACCTGAACGGCTGGGTACTCAACACCTCCGGTAGCGTTGACATAGAGGTGGAAGGTGTCCGGGCCGACCTCGACGCCTTCGTAGATGATATCAGAAGGGAAAAGCCGCCGCAGGCGCGCATAGATGAGATTTCGGTAGCCCAGGCGCCGGCGGCGGGCCACAAGCATTTCAAGATTCTCCCCAGCCTGTCCAAAGCCGGCCAGTACCAGCTAATCTCCCCAGACCTGGCCGCCTGTGATGAATGTATCCGGGACTTCACCGACCCGGCCAACCGCCGCTACCGCTACCCCTTCACCAACTGCACCAACTGCGGCCCTCGCTTCACCATTATTGAGGACATCCCCTATGACCGCCCCCTGACGACGATGAAAGAGTTCCGGATGTGCCCCGCCTGCCAGGCGGAGTACGACAACCCTATGGACCGCCGCTTCCACGCCCAGCCCAACGCCTGCCCGGTCTGCGGCCCGCACCTGGAGCTTACCGACGCCGCAGGCAAAGCTGTCGCCGGCGGGGATGCCATTGCCACCGCCGGCCGGCTGCTCAAAGAGGGTAAGATCATAGCCATCAGAGGCCTGGGCGGCTACCTGTTGGCCTGCGACCCCCTTAACGATGCGGCCGTAAGCACGCTCCGGCAGACAAAAAAACGGCCCGGCAAGCCGCTGGCGGTAAT
>DAOUZU010000128.1 GCA_030665535.1 Dehalococcoidia bacterium | reverse complement strand
GAGCACTGTCGGCTTGTCCCAGAGGCCTTTCTCAACGGTGTGTACGTACTTGGCGCGGGGCTCGCCTACCTTGCCCTCCAGCGATGCCATCAGGGCCGTAGACTCGCCGCAGATAAAAGCGCCGCCGCCGCGGTTGATAGTAAGGGTGAGATCAAAGCCGGAGCCGAGGATGTTCTTGCCCAGCAGGCCGTATTCTTCAGCCTGGCAGATGGCAATCTCGGCGTTGCGGACGGCAATGGGGTATTCGTTTCTAATATATAGATAGCCCTCGCTGGCGCCGATGGCCTTGGCGCCGATGACCATCCCCTCCAGTATGCTGTGGGGATTGCCTTCCATCAGACTTCTGTCCATGAAAGCGCCGGGGTCGCCCTCGTCACAGTTGCAGATTATGTATCTGATATCCCCCTCGGCCTCGCTGCAGCTTTGCCATTTGATGCCGGTGGGGAAGCCGCCACCGCCGCGGCCACGGAGACCGGACTTCTTGACTTCGTCGATAATGTCCTGGGATTTCATACCGAAGAGGGCTTTGGCCATTGCCGAGTAGCCGCCGACGGCCAGGTAATCCTCAATCTTGGTGGGGTCAATATAGCCGTTGGGGCCGAATACCAGCCGCTGCTGCTTCTTGTAGAAGGGTATATCGTTCTCGTAGGTAACCTTCTCTTTGCCATCCGGGGTGGTATAGAGCAGGCGGTCGATTATATTTCCGTTTACCACCGTCTCGGTGATTATCTCGGCTACATCTTTCTCTTCGGCCCGCTGGTAGAATATGTTATTGGGCTTGATGACGATAAGCGGCCCGCGCTCGCAGAAGCCGTGGCAGCCGGTTGTGCGCACTTCCACGGTGGTCTCAAGCTTACGCTCCGCTATTTCCTTCCTGAAGGCCTCGGCTACCTTGGCGCCGCCGTAGGCCTGGCAGCCGGTGCCGCAGCAGACGGTAATGCAGGGCTTTTCAGCATCACGGTCGGCCGTGATTCGCTGCCGCAGGATCTCTAGTTCAACCGGGGAAATGAGTTTCGTTGCCGTCTTCTTAGAGGCCATCAGTCGCACTTCTCCAGCAGTGGTTTAACCTTTTCCTGGGTCATCTGGCCGGCGTATTCGCCGTCAACAACCACCACCGGGCCCAGGGCGCAGGCGCCGACGCAGTTTACCGTCTCAAGGGTGAACTTCATGTCCGGTGTCGTCTCGCCGGCGCAGACGCAGAGGTCCTGCTCCAGCCTGTCCAGCACCCTTACCGCCCCGCGCACATGGCAGGCGGTGCCCATGCAGACATGCACGGAGTGGCGGCCGCGGGGCTTGAGGCTGAAGGCCTTGTAGAAGGTGGCCACGCTGTAGACCCTGCTTAAGGGCACATCCAGGCCCTCACCCACCCTCACCAGGGCATCGCCGGGCAGGTAGTTGAACTCAGCCTGGACGTCCTGCAAGATGGAGACCAGCATTCCCTGGTGGCGCTGGTAGCTGTCCAGAATCCTGTCTACGTTTTCGTTGATTTCTTTCGTATCTACCGTCATTCCGCCTTCTCCAACAATTTCCGGTATTCCTGCTCCGTCCGCTCCTGAATCTCCTTCACGGTGTCCTCGGGGAGGTGACGGAAACGTCGTTGCAGCTTCATATAGTCCTTTATGGGCCGCAGCTTGTCCGGCTTGAAGCTAATCTTGTACTTGCCGTTCTCCACCTCATACAGGGGGAAGGCGCCCGTCTCCGCCGCCAGGCGGCCAATCTTAACGGTCAGCTCGGCGGGGCAGCGCCAGCCGGTGGGACAAACGGAGAATATCTGTATGTAGGCCGGGCCCTTTACGGCCAAGCCCTTTTTTACTTTCTCAATCAGGTCAAAGGGGTAGCTGGGGTTGGCCGTAGCCACATAGGGTATGTTGTGGGCGGTGGCGATGGACGGCATATCCTTCTTCCAGGAGAACTGGCCGATACTTTCCCGGCCTGCTGGCGAGGT
>DAOUZU010000117.1 GCA_030665535.1 Dehalococcoidia bacterium | reverse complement strand
CGGCGCTGTGAGTATCCTTGGAAAACAGCATCGACGAAACCAGCACTACCATGATGGCCACCGCCAGGAAGAAGCCCATGGCGTTGGCTATGCTGCGTCCCCTGCGGCGTACCGTCTCCCGCCAGGCGTAGCGCCACATATCAGGTCACCCCTATCCGTAATCTACGCAACGGTAAACGAAGCACTGAATATTCCCCCAAATATGGTGCCGCCGGTAAGCGTGGCCAGGCTCCTCGTAATCATTTCCGAGGATAAGCTGTCTTCTTTCCAGTCCTAAATATAGCATAATTAGTTTTGTTCCATCTCACTCCCTGTGCACCCCTACCGAACTGATAACCCAACCCATATATTACCATTCCTGACTGAATTAGACATCTAACGGGATCGAGATGACTTACTATATATATGGTTTGAATGGATCCAAGTATGTATTCCCGAGATGAATATATACGACGCATTGAAGAGTATAAGAATGTTAAATGGGTTAGGCCAGAGACCTGCACAATCTGCCAGCAAGTAGGGGTTTGAACAACTCCTTAATCCGGAAAAGGCTGCCCCTTGTTGTGAGCGAAAAACGTAACGTTGTAATTAGACTTCCAATTGCCACTGTGCTTAAATGACGTCGTATGCCCGTAAAAAGTCGTGCTTCATCGTCGCCATTAGCTAGGGGACTTGTTCAAGTATTTACCGGTGATGGCCGGGGCAAGACCTCGGCCGCCCTGGGCACGGCTATGCGTGCCTCAGGATACGGGCTGAAGACCTGTGTTGTTTTCTTCATGAAGGGCAAGCACCGGCTGGGGGAATATAAGGTTTTATCTGAGCTGGCCAATGTTGACTGGATAGCGTTTGGCCGCGGCAGCCTTCTGGGATCTGAAGATATCAGGGCAGAGGACAGGGAACTGGGCAGAAAGGCCCTGATAGCAGCCAGGCGGGCTATGGAAAGCGGCCAGTATGACCTGGTAGTGATGGATGAGATTAACACCGCAGCTGCCTGGAAGGTTGTTAACCTGGAAAGCGTGCTTAAGCTGATAAAAGACAAACCGGACAACGTGGAACTCATCCTAACCGGCCGCTATGCCGTACCAGAGATGGTTGCCGCCGCCGACCTGGTCACCGAGATGACGAATATAAAACACCCTTACGACAAGGGAATTGAGGCCCGCAAAGGGATTGACTACTAAGCTAGTGAGCAGACTTACGATGGCCTTTCTGCACCTTGAACCGCGCCCCGGCCGAATAGCACACAACCGCAAACTCGTTGAGAAAGCCATCACAGTAGCCGCCGATAGCGGCGCCCGCTGGATAATAACCCCGGAACTGTGCGTATCCGGCTACTTCTTTCAGGAAGGTGCCGGCACCGGCTGGATTAATCCCCAGCCCGATAGCTGGATGAAGCGCCTGCTGGGGGTCGCCCGCCGGCGGCAGCTAACCATTTTCCTCTCCTATCCGGAAAGGGATGTCCAAACCGACTATCTTTACAACTCGGTGTTTGTCCTCGGCGCCGATGGCCAGCTTAAGGGCGTCCACCGCAAGATAGATGTCCATCCCGGCCCTGAGGAGGACTGGTCTACACCGGGCAGCGAGCTTTGGCCGGTTACCGTAGATGGGATCAAGGTGGGCCTGCTCATCTGCGCCGATACTCAACACCCGGAGAAGGCGGCCATCCTCAAAGAGAAAGGGGCCCAGATACTGGTCTGCCCTATGGCCTGGGGGCACAAGTACGGCCCCGGTGACCGCTGGGAGCAGCGGACAGCCGAGACGGGAATCCCCATCCTGGTCTGCAACCGCACCGGCCGGGAGGGAGAGGTAGACTGGACCAGGGCTGAAAGCGTCGTCGCCGGGGATGGCCGGCGGCTTATGCAAAAATCGCTGGACAGGTCGGCTATCCTTCTCTTTGACTGGGACATGGAGACGATGTCCCCCATCTCCAAAGAGTTCCGGGTTGTCTATCTGGATTCCTAGTTATTATGCCAGGCCTTTAGCGGCAATGGCGCCGAGGCATATAGCAACCCAGATAAGCATGGCTACCTGAAAAAGCCGCAGTGAGCCATCAGTGGCTTCTGCTGCCGGCGTAGAGCCCCCTTCGCCGATAATATAGGAGCCGACCTTCTCCAAACGAATGCCCAGGGCGCCGGCCATAGCCGCCATCGGCCAGCCGGCATTGGGGCTCTCCGTCTTTTTATGCTCGCCGAGGGCTGTCCGCCAGGCCATTCTGCCGTTCTTTCGGGATAAATACGCAGCCAGGACCAGGAGCAGGGCCGTCAGCCGGGCAGGAATGTAATTGAGCACATCGTCCAGGCGAGCGGCGAACTTGCCCAGGTACTCGTACTTGCCGTGGTGGCCGAGCATGCTGTCCAGGGTATTTACCACCCGGTAGGCGATAGCCCCCGGAACGCCCAAGAAAAGGAAGTAAAACAATGGAGCCACGAAGAAGTCGCTGCCGTTCTCGGCCAGAGAACGGATGGAGGCTGAGGCAATAAGCGGGCGGGGCAGGCGCTTACCCTCACGGCTGACGGTGGAGAAAAGTTTACCCAGTTCAGGCGGTCCCTCATCAGGCTTTCGGCTGGAGAGGAGGCG
>DAOUZU010000062.1 GCA_030665535.1 Dehalococcoidia bacterium | reverse complement strand
CCGTATACCAGGGATATCCCTACATCGGTGGGTTTGGGACTACGGATGGTGACGCTATTATCATGCTGATAGAAAACCAACAAAACGGAGGCGAATCTACGGTTACAATCTCATACAGAATCTACGATGACCACTCGCGTTATGGGTTTTGTGAGTTCGTTTCTTATTAGGAGGGTGAAGCGCGTGCCCTAAGCGCCGCCGAGGCAGGAAAGGCGCTGGAACAGTGTTGGGAGGCATTGACTCTTTCAAGGGGAGGCGTAGGTTTAGTAGGCCTGTTATCCCTGGTCTTTTCGCTTCACTTCGTCAAGTGTTTTTCCATTCTTATATTTCCACTCTCTCCACCCGTCGGCATTTCTCGCCAGAACAGTAGCGGCCGCTGCACTGGGCGATGTGAAAATGCTATTCTTTATCGTACGACTTGTAATTTCTGCAATTTAGATGCTCCTTGGATTACCGTCTGGTATAAATATTTGAATAGTTTTACCGTTAGTCATAATCTCACTTCTCCTAATCCCACCTACTTTCCCCCAAAAAAGCCCAGCGCCAGTTTGACCTTCTCCTCCAGGCTCTCCCCGGCGGCGGTGGGGGGCAGGCTGGCCACGGCGCGGGTGGCCTCGGCGGCGGAGTAGCCCAGGGAGGTGAGAGCGGCCAGGACTTCTTCGCTCTCGGCGGCCATCTCGGCGGCGGGGACTGTCAGCCAACCGGTGGCGACCTTGTCCTTAAGCTCCAGCACCAGGCGGTTGGCCATCTTCTTGCCGATGCCCGACACCGAGGTCAGCAGGGCGGTGTTGGCGGTGGCGATGGCCGTAGCCAGCTGGTTCACATCCATAGCGGAAAGCATGGCTAGGGCCAGCCGCGGGCCGAGGCCGGAGACGCCCAGCAGCATCTGGAAGAGGCCCAGCTCATCGGCGCTGGCGAAGCCGTAGAGGGCGGCGTTGTCCTCCCTCAGGTGGAAGTGGGTGTGCAGCCTCACTTCGCTGCCGGCAGCCCCCAGTTTGCTCAGGGTGGAGGTGGGCATATATACCAGGAAGCCGACACCGCCGACATCCACTACCGCCGCGTCCGCACCCAGCGTTTCCAGCTTGCCTTTAAGGCTGGCTATCATTATTAACCCTCCGCCCGCGCCAGCAGGCCGGCAAGGTGTATTTCCCTCAGGTGGCAGATGGCCACCGCCAGGGCGTCGGCGGCATCATCAGGCTGGGGGACTTCGCTAAGGCCGAGCTGGAGCCGCACCATCTCCGCCACCTGCTCCTTGGAACTGGCGCCGTGGCCGGCCACGCGTTGCTTTACCTGGGCCGGCGTGTACTCGTAGCTGGGGATTCCCTGGTTGGCTGCCGCCAGGATGGCTATGGCCTGGGCGCGCCCAATGGCCAGCGCTGAGCGGGCGTTCTTGGCCACGAAGGGTTGCTCCACGGCCACCGCTTCGGGCTTGTAGCGGGTAATAATATCCGTGAGGCTGTTGTACAGGTAGCTCAACCGCTCCCCGATGGGGGTCTTGGGCGAGCAGGTGAGGCAGTCAAAGCAGACCAGGCCCATCTCGTCCGGCCCGGCCTCAATCAGGCCGTAGCCCAGAGCCACTGTTCCCGGGTCAATGCCCAGTATCCTCATTACTTGGTCTGTGCCTGTTTCTCCAGGATGTCATCGGGGAAGTCGACATTGGTGTAGACGTTCTGCGTCTCGTCTATCTCTTCCATCTTTTCCATCAGCCTCAAGACCTGGAGGGCCTTGGAATCATCAAGCTGGACGGTGGATTTGGGCACCTTGGTCAACTCCGCGGTGCAGATGACCACGCCTTTTTCCTCCAGGGCCTTGCGCACTATCTCCAGCTCATTCGGTTTGGTGTAGATTTCCACTAGGCCCGGCTGCGTTTCCACATCCTCGGCGCCGGCGTCGATGGCCTTGAACTCTACGTCTTCGGCCGCCTGGCCGTCTGCCTCTATGGTTATCAGACCTCTGCTGTTGAAGAGCCAGGTGACGCTGCCGCTTTCCGCCAGGTTGCCGCCGCCTTTGGTGAAGATGCTCCTCACCTCCTGGACGGTGCGGTTGCGGTTGTCCGTCACTGCCTCCACCAGGATGGCTGCCCCTTCCGGGCCGTAGCCTTCCAGGGTAATCTCAGCGAGGACGTTGGCCCCCTCCAGGGTGCCTTCACCGCGCTTGATGGCCCGCGCTACGTTGTCGGTGGGCATGTTGTTATCGCGGGCTTTCTGGATGGCCAGGCGCAGGTGGTAGTTGGTATCCGGGTTGGCCCCGTTCTGGCGCACGGCCAGCATTATCTCTTTGGTCAGCTTGGTGAAAACTTTGCCGCGGCGGGCGTCGGCGACGCCTTTCTGGTGCTTGATTGAAGACCATTTGGAATGTCCCGACATCTCGGCCCTCCTGGATGGTTAATCTTAACACTAATAGTCGTTATAAGGAAGAGAAACTGGAAAAAGGTCCCGCCGGTGGTGACTGGTCAAGCCTGGCCGGTGGCGGTGGCGACAGCGTAATCACGGCAGTGGCTGAGGCTTATGGCCAGGTTATCCAGTCCCAGCCGGGCCGCCTGGCGCTGTGCCCGGCCGTGCAGGTGGAGCCGCGGCCGGCCGCCGGCATCGGATAGTATCTCTATGTCTCTCAGGCCGATGCTGCGGGTATTGAGCGCCTTGATAACGGCCTCCTTGGCGGCGAAGCGGGCCGCCAGCGAAGGCGTCTTGCGGCGGAAAAGCTTAAGCTCGGATGCGGTGTAGACACGCTCCAGGAAGCTGTCCCCCCAGTGGCCGATGGCCTCCTCTATGCGGGCTATCTCCACTATGTCTACGCCGGTGTACTGCATTTTCAAGCTTTCGCTTTGGCCCGGCGGGCCGGTCTGGTCGCTTTCTTCACCTTTACGGCGCAGACCTTTAGCTCCGGAATCTTGGATACCGGGTCTAAAGCCGGGTTGGTCAGCAGGTTGGTGGGGCTCTCGGCGAAGTGGAAGGTCATGAAGACGACCCCCTGCGGCGATACCTCCGTCACCCTGGCCCTGGCGGCCACCTCTCCCCGCCGTGAGGTAACTTTAACCTTATCGCCGTCGGCTATGCCCAGCCTTTCGGCGTCACCGGGATTTATCTCCACCATCTCCTCGCCCCGGAAGGCGTTAAGCCCGGCCACCTTGCGGCTCATCGTGCCGGTGTGGTACTGGAATATGCTGCGCCCCGTCGTCAATAGCAGCGGGTAGTCCTCGTCCGGCAGTTCTAGGGACGGTTTGTACTCGAGGGGCAGGAAGCGGCCCTTGCCTCTGGTGAACTTCTCCGTGTGCAGGATGGGCGTGCCGGGGTGCTTTTTATCGGGGCAGGGCCATTGCAGGCTGCCCGCCTCCAGCCGCTTAAAGGAAATGCCGCCGTAGCTCGGCGTGAGCCGGGCGATTTCGTCCATAATCCGGGCCGGGTTCTCAAAATCAAAGCCGCCGGCGCCCATCCATTGGGCGATCTGGCCGGTAATCCACCAGTCGGCGCGGGATTGACCGGGTGGTTCAACGGCTTTCCTGATGAGTTGCACCCGCCGTTCGGTGTTGGTAAAGGTGCCGTCCTTCTCGGCGAAGGAGGCCGCCGGCAGGACGACATCGGCCAAAGCAGCCGATTCGGACAAAAAGATGTCCTGGGCGACGAAGAAGTCCAGCTTCTTAAGGGCCTCTCGCACGTGGCCGGCATCCGGCTCGCTCAAGATGGGGTTCTCCCCCACCAGGTACAGGGCCTTTATCCTCCCCTGGCTGATAGCGTCGAACATCTCGGTTACGGGCAGGCCGGGCGTATCGGCCAGGATGGCCCCCCAGGCAGCCTCGAACTTCTCTTTTACCGCCGGCTCGGTTACCTTCTGGTAGCCGCAATAGACATTGGGCAGGGCGCCCATGTCGCAGGCCCCCTGGACATTGTTCTGGCCCCTTAAGGGATTGACGCCGCCGCCTGCTGCGCCGATGTTGCCGGTGAGCATGGCCAGATTGGCGGTGGCGATGACATTATCCGTGCCGTGGGAGTGTTGGGTGATGCCCATGGAGTAGAAGAGGGCCGCCGGACTGTTGCCGGCATAGAGACGGGCGGCTTCGGCTATCTGCCCGGCGGGTACGTCCGTAATCTTCTCGGCCTCATCCAGGCTGAAACCGGCCAGGGATTCCTTGAGTGAATCAAGGTTCTCGCAGCGCTCTTTTATGAAAGCGGCGTTACTGAGCTTTTCATCTATAATTACCTTCATCATTCCCATCAGCAGGGCGACATCTGTGCCCGGCCGCTGCCGCAGCCAGATATCGGCGTAGCGCACCAGCTTGATGCGGCGCGGGTTGGCCACGATAAGCTTGGCCCCGTTGCGCACCGCCTTCTTGACCTCAAAGCCGATGACGGGGTGGCTCTCGGTGGTGTTGGAGCCGATGGAGAAGATGCAGGCAGCCTCTTTGATATCGCCGATGGAGTTGGTCATGGCGCCGCTGCCGAAGGTCTGGGCCAGGCCGGCCACGGTGGGGGCGTGGCAGAGGCGGGCGCAGTGATCCACATTATTGGTGCCCAGCACCGCCCGGCCGAACTTCTGGATTACATAGTTCTCCTCGTTGCTGCACTTGGCCGAGGATATGACGGCCACCTCATCTGGGGCGTAGCTCTTCAGCTTTTTAGCTACCAGGTCAAGAGCCTCGTCCCAGCTGGTCTTGGTGAGCTTGCCCTTTTTCCTGATGAGGGGGGAGGTCAGGCGCTCCGGACTATGGACGAACTGGACGATGCCGTAGCGCCCCTTGACGCACAGCCGCCCCTGGCTGGCCGGGTTCTGCCTTTCGCCGGCCACGGAAATAATCTTGCCCTCGCGGATGCCCATCTTGATGCCGCAGCCGACGCCGCAGTAGGGGCAGGTGGTGACCACCTCGCTGGTCGGCGGTGTCGTCTCCTTGGGTATCAGTGAGGCCACCGGGCAGCGCACCACGCACTCGCCGCAGGACTGGCAGATGGACTCCTTGAGCGGCTGGTCGTTGAAGGTGCTCACCCGGCTCTGGTAGCCGCGGTCTGCTATCTCTATGGCGTTGACGCCGGTGACCTCGTCGCAGGTGCGGGTGCAGCGGCCGCAGAGGATGCAGTAGTTGCGGTCCAGCCGGAAGAAGGGATTTGAGTTGTCGACGGCAATCTCCCTTTTCAGCCAGGGGAAGCGCCGCTCGGTGATACCCAGGTAGGCGGCCGCCTTCTGCAGGCCGCAGCGCTGGTTCTTGGCGCAGGTGAGGCAGTCCATGGGGTGGTCGGCTATGAGCAGGTCTATCACCAGCCGCCGTGCCTCCTTGACGGCCTCCGTCTCCGTGCGTACTATCATGCCCTCGCCGGCGGCAGTGGTGCAGGCGGTGGGCAGGCCGCGCATCTTCTCAATCTCCACCACGCACAGGCGGCAGCCGCCGTGAGGCGCCAGGTCCGGGTCATAGCACAGGGTGGGGATATAGATACCGGCTTTCTGGGCGGCCTCCAGCACCGTCATCCCGGGACGGGCGCCTATCTCCTGGCCGTTAATATTCAGCGTTATTATATTTTGTTTCATCTTACTTCAATCGCCCCCAGGCGGCAGGCGTCCAGGCAGGCGCCGCACTTGGTGCACTTCTCCTGATCCAGGATGACCGGTTTCTTCTTGCCCATAAAGGTGATGGCCTCCACAGGGCAGGGCTTGACGCACAGCCCGCAGCCGGGGCACTTATCGTCTATGATGGTGTAGGTCACCAGTTCCTTGCAGATGGCCCCCCGGCAGCGGTGCTCTTTGATATGTTCCTCGTACTCCTCCCTGAAGTAGCGGATGGTGGTCAGCACCGGATTGGGCGCCGTGCCCCCCAGGGCGCACAGTGAGGCCGTCTTGACGGATTTGGCCGTCTCCAACAGCAGTTCTATATCCCCCGGTTGGCCCTTGCCCTCGCAGATGTTCTCCAGTATACCCAGCATCTGCTTGGTGCCCAGTCGGCAGGGGACGCACTTGCCGCAGGATTCGCGCTGGGTGAAGGAGAGGAAATAGCGGGCCACGTCCACCATGCAGGTGTCCTCGTCCATCACCACCATGCCGCCGGAGCCCATGATGGAGCCGGCCGCGGCCAGCGATTCAAAATCAACCGAGCTATTCAGCAGACTGGCCGGCAAACAGCCGCCGGAGGGACCGCCGGTCTGCACCGCCTTTATTTCCTTGCCGTCGGGGACGCCGCCGCCGATTTCGTAGATAATATCGCGCAGGGGGGTGCCCATAGGTACCTCAACCAGCCCCATGTGCTTGATTTTGCCGGTCAGGGCGAAGATGGCCGTTCCCTTGCTCTTCTCGGTGCCGATATGGGAGTACCAGTCGCCTCCCCGGGCGATGATGATGGGCACGGTAGCCAGGGTTTTGACGTTGTTGATGTTGGTCGGTTTTCCCCACAGGCCGGACTGGGCGGGGAAGGGGGGACGGCTGCGGGGCAGGCCCCTCTTGCCCTCTAGGGAGGCTATCATGGCCGTCTCCTCGCCGCAGACGAA
>DAOUZU010000076.1 GCA_030665535.1 Dehalococcoidia bacterium | reverse complement strand
CGAGCCGAGGCCGGCTTAAGTTTCCTGGGCCTGGGCGACCCCTCTATTCCCACCTGGGGGCAGATTCTGGAGAGCGGCTTCTCCACTGGCGCCGTCTACGCCGGCTACTGGTGGTGGGTGGTGCCACCGGGCCTGCTGGTGGTTCTGGCGGCGATGACCTTCGTCCTGCTGACACTGGGTCTTGAACCAATAGTCAACCCGAGGCTGAGGAAATAGCTATGCCGCTACTAAACGTTAAAGACCTGCGCCTGTCCTATAACACGGATAACGGGGTGCTGCCGGCGGTGGCCGGCGTCTCCTTCAGCGTGGAGCAGGGGCAGACTTTGGGAATCGTCGGCGAATCCGGCGCCGGCAAGAGCAGCCTGGCGCTGGCCCTGATGCGCATCCTACCGCGCAACGTGGCCGCCTTCACCGGCTGTATGGAGCTTGAGGGCGTGGACATCTATAAGCTTAGTAATGAGGACTACCGCCGTCAGATAAGGTGGCGCAAGATATCCATGGTCTTCCAGGGAGCAATGGACTCGCTCAACCCGGTGATGAAGGTTGGCCGGCAGGTAGCCGAGCCGCTTCTCCTTAATCCTGGTTTCAGCCGCCGGCAGGCCGATGCAACAGCCCGTCGTCTGCTGGAAATGGTCATGCTCTCCCCGGATGTGGCCAACAGCTATCCCCATGAGCTTTCCGGCGGTATGAAGCAGCGGGTGATGATAGCCATGGCCCTGGTCCTTGAACCGGAACTGATAATCCTAGACGAGCCCACCTCGGCCCTGGACGTGATGATACAGGCCCAGATTTTGAACCTGCTTAAGAGGTTTAAAAGCGAACTCAAGCTGACCAGCCTTTTCATCACCCACGACCTGGCCCTGGCCAGCGATCTCTGCGACGCAATCGCCGTTATGTATGCCGGCCAGATAGTGGAACAAGGCAGCGCTGAGGAGATACTCCTTGACCCCCGGCACCCCTATTCCCAGAAGCTCCTGGCCAGTATCCCCCGGCTGACAGAGGATGTGGCCCCCCAGTTCATCCCCGGAGCTCCCCCTGAAATGACGGCCCTTCCCGTGGGCTGCTACTTCCAGCCCCGCTGTCACCTGACCCTGGAGCGCTGCCTGGCCGAGCCACCGCCAGTTTTCCGGCAGGATACGGGCCATGAAATCCAATGCTGGCTCTACGGTAAACATAATGAATAAGCTGCTTGAGCTTAAGGGCATAACGTTAGACTTCTACTCCCGGAAGCGGCTCTTCCGCTCCCAGGCGTTGCGGGCGGTGGACGATGTCAGCCTTGAACTGGGTGTCGGCGAGACGCTGGGTATCGTCGGCCAGTCCGGCTGCGGCAAAACAACCCTGGGCAGGGTTTCGCTGCGTCTGCTGAAGCCCAGTGCCGGTGCTATTCTCTTCAACGGTGAGGATATATCCCAGACGCCGGAGGCTGGCCTGAAGACCCTCCGCCGGCGCATGCAGGGTATCTTCCAGGACCCTTTCGCCAGCATAGACCCCTTTATGAACGTCTACGAGATTCTGGAAGAGCCTCTCATCATCCACGGTCTCGGCAGCAACAGCCAGAGGCGGGAGATGATAGACAAGGTGCTGGAAGAGGTCAAGCTACGGCCGACGGGTGAGTTCCTGCCCAAGTACACCCATATGCTCTCCGGCGGGCAACGCCAGCGACTGGCCATCGCCCGGGCCCTGATTCTGGAACCGCAGTATATCCTGGCCGATGAGCCCGTCTCGATGATAGACGCATCCAATCGGGCTGAAATCCTCTACCTCTTTAAGGAACTTCAGAAACGCCGCCGCATGGGCTACCTCTACATCACCCACGACATCGCCACCGCCCGCTACTTCTGCCACCGTATCGCCGTTATGTACCTGGGGAAGATAGTGGAGCTGGGGCCAACCCTGAACCTGCTGCGAAACCCGCGCCACCCCTACACCAGGGCGCTTATTAACGCCGTCCCCTCCCCGGACCCGGCCAACCGCTTCCACCAGCGGCAGGTCATCCCCGGCGAGCCGCCCAGCCCTATCGGCGCCCCCGCTGGCTGCCGCTTCCACCCCCGCTGCCCGGATATCGTGCTGGGCAAATGTGACATCCAGCCGCCGCCGACACTGGCGGTGGAAAAGGGCCATATCACCGCTTGTCACCTCTATTCCTGACGGGATCCTTCACTCCCTAAGCCGCGAATGTCACCGCTGTTTAGTAACCCACTGGAGGGCTTGGAGAAAGTCAGCGCAGTGATACGAGATTAGTTTCGGTTAATCCCGAAGGTAATATTGTTTACCGAATGTGCTAGTGAAACACTATTCCCTTATTCTGCAGTCTATACTTCCAGGCTGAAGGGCGGATATTCATCGGTGATTAGCAGGAAGGCGTAGGCGGAGACCCTTAGCGACCAACGTAAAACACCGGTGACGAAGTTGAATAAACCAACCGGGTACTTACCAGTGAAAAGGATGGCAAACCAGGCAACGATAACGCTGACCACTGCGGCTACGGACAGGAACGCTAACACAATGTAATGCGGAATGGCCAGGAACCATTTGACGAGCGGCATCCCGCGGTCTATATCCTTCTCAGCGTCCGGGTATTCCAGATTGACATGGATGGCCTGCTCCTCATCGGTGGACGGGTATTCGTCCCTCAGCAGGCCCATATAGGCTGAGACGCGATAGCCGAATCTGGTAAGGGCAAGATTCCAGTCAAACCACCAGCGGGGGTACTTCTGGCGAAAAAGTATCATCAGCAACAGGGCAAAGGTAGCTACACCTCCCGTGCCGGCCCATTGGTACACCACCCCATCAACAGTCCATTGATAAACAGTACCGCTGACCAGCGATAGCACTATGGCGATAGGTATAACGACGAACGGTCTGAAGAAAGTGGTTAGCCTGTTGAGAGGCCTATCGGGGTAGTCAATGGATAGGGTCGCTGGGTAGTTCTCAGGTTTGTCTGCCATGGGCTTATTCTCCCGTATTGTTGTTGCCGAGTGTATACCCTAATGCAACTCAAATCAATACACAGACTGGGGATGTGTTGTTAGCAAACCGCATCAGCAGCTATCAACTGCCAATCGTGCTTACGATGAACTCCTTCATATTGTTCACTGGGATGGAAAATCCAAGCCCCTCACCGAGTGTGAATACCCAGCTGTTTATGCCGATGACCTCGCCCTTTAGGTTGACCAGCGGCCCGCCGCTGTTGCCATTGTTGATGGCGGCATCGGTCTGGATATACTGATAGCCGTCTATGAACCTCAGGGAGGAAACGATACCACTTGATACCGACAACTCCTCGCCAATATCGGTAGGAAAGGGGAAGCCCAGGGCAATTACCCCTTCACCGATGGTTATGTCTTGGTAGTCTCCCAGCGCGGCTGCCGGAAAATCGTCCCGGCTGGAACCCAGCTTCAGTATAGCCAGGTCAAGATCACGGTCACCATCAATAACAGTGGCGGAATAGCTGTCCCCACCAGACAGCGTTACCTGGATGGAGGTATTATCCTCAATGACATGGTAATTGGTCATAACGTAGCCTTCTCCGGTCAGTATCACACCGGAACCCGAACCGGCGCCGAAGGGGCTTAGTTCCACCTCAACATAGACCACCGAAGGCCTGAGAAGGGCGACAACGTCCAGCATAGCGCTGCCCGTCGTTTCCAGGCCGCCGATACTCTCCTCAAGGCCGGCAACATCACCCCGGATGTTTTCCAGGCTGCTTTGCAGGTCGGACATATCGCTGCTGAACGAGGATACGCTTGATACAATAGACGCCACCTGCCCGCTCAAGGCTGCGACCTGGCTCAGGGTATCGTCAAGGTCCTGGCCCTGCTGCAATATCATAAAGCCGCCGGCTCCGCTCAAGACTATGAGCAAAGACAACACGATAACTGCCAGTCTGTTCATCTCGAGCCTCCTAAATCGCCCCGATTATGCTTTCGATAAAGTCCGCAATATTGTTCACCGGTATGGCGAACTTCAGCCCTTCGCCAGCGGGGAATGTCCAGGTAATAATACCTATCACTTCACCATTCAGATTGACCAGCGGACCGCCGCCGTAGCCCAGGCTTATTTCAACATCTGTCTGGATATAATCATAATCGTTTATAAACTTGAGAGAGGATACTATGCCGTCTACGGCAGACAATTCACCGCCAAGGTCGTCAGAGTAGGGATAACCCAGGGCCACCACCCTCTCACCGACGGTTATGTCCTCATATATGCCGAAGATGGCCACGGGGAAGTCAGTGCGGTTGCTATCTATTTCAAGAATGGCCAGGTCAAGCTCCGGGTCGTCGCCGACTACCGCCGCCGTGTAGCTCTGTCCTCCCGGCAGCGTTACCGAAACGGACGTATTACCTTCAATCACGTGGGAGTTGGTTATCACATAGCCGTCCTGCGTGAATATAATGCCACTGCCCGGGGTGCGGTTCGATGGCGAATCCACCTCTATCCTGACAACAACAGGGGCTACCAGGGGAATGACATCGGCCACCGATTCGCCGGTCGTGTTGAAATTGGCTACCTCTGCCATAAGAAACGATATGTCTCTATCAATGGAGGTAATGTTGCTGCCGGTGTCGGTAATGTCATCAACGAGTCCGGCGATGGTTGACTCAAATGACGCAATCTGGCCGTCGAGGGCGTCAACCTGGCTACGGGCATCGTCCAGGTCCTGGCCCTGCTGCCAGTAGAAGAAGCCGTTTACGCCAATTACGATTACAAGTAGAGATGCCAGGATTGCCGTAAATCTACTCATTTCCGGCCCCCCACTGACCTTAACCTACCCTACTGAATAACTCAACACAGTTTGCCGTCTTCCATGTGCAGGATAAAATGCAACAAGCTGACGGATTGTTCATAGTCTGTCAGGCGTTTTAGCTTCAGTTTGCACTATCCAATACCACAATGTAATTAAGCTCTGTTTGCAGTTGGCTTGTAAAAGGCACTACAGAGCGTTCACTTTTCCTCTACGGTTATCCGTACCATCGTGTCACCCTGCTCAATTGCCTCAAGGATATCCATGCCATCTATCAATTGGCCAAATACCGAATGCCTGCCGTCAAGGTGTGGTTGGGGAGCATAGGTGATGAAAAACTGGGAACCATTGGTATTAGGGCCGGCATTAGCCATTGATAGAGCTCCGGTGACATGGGTATGTTCGGTAAATTCATCTGCAAATGAATAGCCAGGGCCACCGGTTCCAGTTCCGGTGGGGTCTCCTCCCTGTGCCATAAAGCCGGCGATAACGCGGTGGAATGTCGTATTGTTATAGAAGCCCTCCCGCGCCAGGAACACAAAGTTATTGACCGTTAGCGGAACATCACCGGCGTACAGCTCCAGTACCAGTTTCCCCTTTTCTGTTTCAATGGTCGCCGT
>DAOUZU010000125.1 GCA_030665535.1 Dehalococcoidia bacterium | reverse complement strand
GAGCACTCGCTGTGCGATATGTACCGGCCGCAAGAAATTGTAATCTCCTCAGCTTCAAATATTCTTTTTCCCTTCGGCTCGCCCAACACCATGGGGGTCGGTGCCCTCTGCTATGTCTCCCTACATATGATAGCCCCCCATGTGACTATGGGGCGGATGCAACCCAACATCTTCGCCGATATTGAGAACGCCGCCATGGTAGTTGTATGGGGCACCAACCCGGCTACTGATTCGCCGCCGGTGGATATGCTGCGCCTGGAGGCGGCGGCCAAACGCGGTGCCGAAATCGTGGTCATAGATCCGCGCCACACCGAGGCGGTGCAACGTACCGATGCTCGGTGGCTGCCCATCAGGCCGGGCACAGATGGTGCCCTGGCCCTGAGCCTCATTCAGGTGCTGATTGAAGACGGTCTCTACGACGAAGACTTTGCCGAAAACTACTGTCTCGGTTTTAAAGAGCTAGTAACATACGTGCAGCACTTCCACCCAGAGGCGGCGGCTGCCATCACCGGCATAGATGCTGATACAATCAGGGATCTGGCTCACCGTATCGCCAATGCCTCGGGCTGCTCACTGCTGATGTATACCGGGCTGGAGTACTCCAACAGCGGCTGCCAGACGGCGCGAGCCGTCTACACTCTGTTTGCCCTGGCCAACCAGCTGGATGTGCCCGGCGGTATCGGCCTTACAATGCTGGGCAGCGAGTTCCCCATCAACCGCTCTACGAACCTCAAGAATCCCTGCCTGGAGAAAGCCATAGCCCGTGAAAACTATCCCGTTTACAGCCTCTATCGTGGCGAATCCCACGCCATCGGGCTGGTGGACTCCGTACTGAAAGGTGAGCCGTACCCGATACGTGGCCTGATAATCCACGGCTCCTCAATGCTAACCTCCTGGCCGCAGACGCCATTGTGGCGACAGACGCTAAATAAGCTGGACTTCCTGGTCTGCATAGACAGGCAGATAACGGCAGATGCCGCCTACGCCGATGTGGTTCTACCGGCCACCACTATGTTTGAGAACCTCTCCTATATGACCTACGGGCCTGTCTTCCGCATCCGGGAGAGGATTATAGAGCCGGCCGGCGAGGCGCGTAATGACTACATAATTATGGCCGGGCTGGCCCAGCGACTGGGCTATGGCCATCTCTTCCCCCAGACGGAGGAGGCCATGCTTTGCCAGGCGCTTGAAGGCTGCGGCTATACCCTAGAGGATGTGAGAAAGGCTGGTGGCTGGGTTAGAATCACCACGCCGATGATGGAATACAAAAAGTGGCAGAAGGGGCACCTGAGACAGGATGGTAAGCCCGGCTTTGACACCCCCACTGGCAAGTTTGAGATATGGTCAACCATCCTAGAAGACTACGGCTACGAGCCGCTACCCAAATACATAGAGCCAGTTGAGGGCCCGCTGGCCAATCACCAGCTAGCGGCCGAATATCCCCTCGTCTTCAACTCCGGCGCCCGCCCGAATACCGACTTCCGCTCCCAGCACCACGGCATAGAGGAGCTAGTTAAGGACAATCCTGAGCCGTCTGTTGAGATAAACGAGGCCGATGCTGGGCAGCGTGGCATCAAAAATGGGGACTTGGTTGAGGTGCGTACCCTGCGGGGTAGTGTTCCCTTTCGCGCCCACGTCAGCGCTAACATCGTCAAGGGGGCCGTTGAGTGCACATTTGGCGGTGGCACGCCGGTCGGCCCCGAGGCCTGGCGGCGGTGGAATGTCAACGAGCTTACAGATCTCAACAACCTTGATCCCATTTCCGGCTTCCCGGTTTATAAAGCTCTGCTCTGCGATGTGGTTAGGGTGGCAACGGGAACCATAGAAGAGGAAGGCGACGACCGAAAAGATACCTCCCAGCTTGACCTCGTGCCGGTTATGCGCCGTGAGAAACTGGCGCGGCAGATATACCTTGACAACAACGCCACCACCAGAATGGCCAAAGCTGTCCGCCAGGTGATGCTGCCCTATCATGGAAAGGAATACGGCAATCCCTCTAGCATTCATGATTTGGGCCGGGAGGCCAGAGAAGCCATAAAAAGGGCACGTCGCCAGGTGGCCCACCTCATCAATGCCCGACCGCAGAGCGTTATCTTTACCGGCGGTGGCTCTGAGGCCGATAACCTGGCCTTAAAAGGCGTTGCCCTTGCTCTCAGGGACAGGGGCGGACACATAATCACCAGC
>DAOUZU010000067.1 GCA_030665535.1 Dehalococcoidia bacterium | reverse complement strand
AGCTTTTTGGCTATCCGTTTCAGCGTGTCCTTGTTCTCCAGCAGGGTGCTCCTGGCCGTGTCGTGGGCTGTTTCGATAATCCGGTGGACCTCGTCGTCAATCGTATTGGCGATCTTGTCGCCGTAGTCCCGCTGCTCGGATATCTCGCGGCCCAGGAAGACCATCTCTTCCTTGTTGCCGAAGGTGCGCGGCCCCAGACGTTCGCTCATGCCGTAGGACGTCACCATCTTGTGGGCCAGGTCGGTGGCACGGCGGATGTCATCGGAGGCTCCGGTGGAAAGCTCGTTGAAGATCAGTTCTTCGGCCGCATAGCCGCCAAGCAAGGTGGCCAGCATATCCTTGAACTGGGAGCGGGTTGCCAGGTAACGGTCCTCGGTGGGCAACTGGCGCGTATGGCCCAGGGTCATGCCTCTGGAGACGATGGAAATCTTGTGCAGCGGGTCGGCATTGGGCAACATCTGGGCCAACAGGCCGTGCCCCGCCTCGTGGTAGGCGGTGATTTCCTTCTCCTTCTGGCTCACGCGGCGGCTCTTTCTCTCCGGGCCGGCGATAACCCGGTCTATGGACTCCTCGAAATCCGGCTGCTTGATTACCTTTTGGTCGCGCCGGGCCGCCAGGATGGCCGCCTCGTTGACCAGGTTGGCCAGATCGGCGCCGCTGAAGCCGACGGTCTGCTTGGCCACCGCTTCCAGGCTGACCTTCTTTGCCAGCGGTTTGCCGGTGGCGTGTATTTTAAGGATAGCCGTTCGTCCGATGATGTCGGGCAGGTCAAGGATAATACGGCGGTCGAAGCGGCCGGGGCGCAGGAGGGCCGGGTCCAGGATGTCCGGTCGGTTGGTAGCCGCCAGCACGATGATGCTGGTGTTGGTCTCAAAACCATCCATTTCCACCAGAATCTGGTTAAGCGTCTGCTCTCTCTCGTCGTGGCTGCCGCCCAGGCCGGCACCGCGCGAGCGGCCGACGGCATCAATCTCGTCTATGAAGATAATATCCGGGGCGTTCTTCTTGGCCTGGTCGAAGAGGTCGCGCACCCGGGAGGCACCGACACCGACAAACATCTCCACGAACTCACTGCCGCTGATGGAGAAGAAGGGCACCCCGGCCTCACCGGCGATGGCTCGCGCCAGCAGTGTCTTGCCGGTGCCCGGCGGCCCGATGAGCAGAATGCCCTTGGGGATGCGGGCGCCCAGTGCCTGGAACTTCTCCCTGTTCCTGAGGAATTCAACTACCTCACCTACCTCCTGCTTGGCCTCCTCAATACCGGCGACATCGTCGAAGGTCACCGTCGGCGTGCTGGCCGGGAAAAGCTTTGCCTTGGAACGGCCAAAGCTCATCGCCTGGCTGTTGGCCCCTCGCGCCTGGCTGAAGAGGAAGAAGAGAAGGCCGCCGAAGATAAGGAAGGGCAGCATGGTGATAAGCAGGCCGCCGAAATTAAAGCCGCCTGGCGCCTTGAATTCTATGTCCACCCCGTCAAGCTTCAAGCCCTCGATCTCGTAGATGGAGGTGTCGGTCCCTTTGAAGGTGATGAACTCCTCACCGTTGAAGGCGGTGATGTTGATGGTGGTATCACCCTCAACGAGTATGCTCTCTATCTCGTTCTTCTGGGAAAGGATGATAGCATCGCTCAGTGTTATCTCCTCCGGCGATTCCGAAGACGGTATAAGGAAAGAGAACAGGGCGATGGTACCCACCAGGATGATGATATAGATTATGGTGCTTCGTTTCCACTTAAACTTCATCGTATTCCCTTAAAAACTTAACCTCTCCGGCGCCTGTATTATAGCAGAAACGACAAGGCCGTTACAGTGCCAGCCGCTTTAACCGGCACCGGCCGCGGCGGTCAGGCCCAGGTAACCGGCCTTGAGGAGCAGGGCATCGTCCTCCCGGTTGGGGCTCTCGCAGATGGCCAGTCCGCTGGCCCTGCTGTCGGCCAGGGCCTTGAGCAGCTCGCCGTATTTAAGGTCTGACTCCTTGAGATTAAGGTGTTTCCTTTCCCCACGGTGCCCGTAAGCAATGCCGGCGATGTGAAAATGGGCATCCTCAAGGGCGCCGTCGCCCAGCTCCCCCCGCATCTGCTCTAAGACGGCCATAAACTCGGCGTAGGAGTTAAAGCCGCCGCTGCGGGCGTGCCAGTGGGCGAAATCAATGGCCGGCTGTAGTTCCGGTAGCTCCTTGCAGAGCCGGAGGATCTCCTCCAGGCTGCCGAACTGGGACAGGCGGCCGCTGACCTCCGGCCTGAGGGTGACATCAATTCCCTCCGTTTTGAGCCTGGCCAGCACCTCGGACAGGTGCCGCTTAACCGCCTGATAGGCCTCTTCGGCGGCGTCACCCATATAGAAACCGGCGTGGAAGACGACGCTTCGGGCATCCAGTGCGCCGGCGATATGGGCGGTGCGGTGCAGTATGGACTGGCCCATCCTTATCTTCCTGGCTTCGCGGGCGTTTAAGTTGATGAAGTAGGGGGCGTGGACGGAAAGCGCAACCTTCAGGCTTCGGGCAACCCCGGCCACCTGGCGGGCCTGTTCCTCATCCAGATATACCCCCTGGACAAACTCGACCTCCATAGCACCCAGTCCCAGCTCGGCGACGCGCTTGATGCCGTCTATCGTCGTCTGCGGGTGGGTGCTTACGGGGATACCGGCGGTACCGAAGGCCAGTTTTGCCATCGGCACAGTATAGCACGTCGTGGCAAGCGCTCCGGTGGACGGGAGGGTCGGTATTTTGATTGTGTTATAATGATCATCCCTAACCGGCAACCGGAGGTCCGTTACTGGAAGCTATTGATGTCGCCCGCGGGGTGGTTCAGGTGGCCAGCGAAAAACAGGCCGCGGATATCGTGCTGTTGGATGTGGGTGGTGTGGCCAGCTTCGCCGATTACTTCGTCATCTTAAGCGCCGAAAGCGGTCGTCAGATGAGCGCCGTCAGCGAGGATATCCTGCACGCCTTGAAGAAGGAAGGCCTTATGCCCCGCCACACCGAGGGCAGTGCCGACTCCGGCTGGCTGCTCATAGACTACGGCGATGTCATCGTCCACATCTTCGCCCCGCTGCAGCGTGCCCACTACCGTCTGGACGACCTGTGGAGCGAGGCCAGGCCGGTAGTGCGGATTCAGTAGCCGCTGCCTAGAAAATCTCGTCCTCGGTGAAGAATAGCCCTATCTCCGTCTCCGCCGTCTCCATCGAGTCCGAGCCGTGGATGGTGTTCTTCTCTATGTCCAGGCCGTAGTCGCCGCGGATGGTGCCCTTCCCGGCATTGGCCGGGTCGGTGGCCCCGGCGGCCTCCCGGATGCGGGCCACCACTCCATCACCCTCGAAAACGGCCACCACTACGGGCGCCGAGGTGATATAGGTCACCAGGCTACTGAAGAAGGGCTTATCGCGGTGAATGGCGTAGTGCCGGCGGGCCAGGTCCTTGTCCAGGTGGAGCATCTTGAGGGCCGCCAGTCGGAGGCCTTTTCCCTCCAGGCGGCTAAGTACAGCGCCGCCAAGCCCGCGGCTGACGGCGTCCGGCTTGATTATGACCAGTGACCTTTCCATTTTAACC
Organism: Dehalococcoidia bacterium; assembly: GCA_030665535.1. GTDB lineage: Bacteria > Chloroflexota > Dehalococcoidia > Dehalococcoidales > JAUXAE01 > JAUXAE01. The sequence continues at coordinate 2,608 of DAOUZU010000067.1, read as the reverse complement.
TCTCCTGTTCTTGTTGATTAGCTTATCAATGATGGCGGTACTGACCTTCTCCAGGGAATTAACGATAAGGTCGGCCTTTGTAAGGCTCTCCGCCGGGTGCGTATTGGTAACGGCGATTACGGCCATACCGGCGCTTGTGGCGGCGGCCACACCGGCCACGGCATCCTCTATGACCAGGCAACTCTGTGGTTCTATGCCCAGCCTCTCCGCCGCCTTAAGGAAGGCCTGGGGGTCGGGTTTGCCCCGGGTCACGTCCCGCTCGCTGATGATGACGGGGCAGCAGTCGGCCAGTTTCAGCCCTTTCATTATAAGCGCTATGTTCTCCGGCGGCGCCGACGAAGCCACCGCCATCTTGTAGCCCTTCTCGGTCAATGAACGCACCAGGGCGGCTACCCCCGGCAGCGGCTCCACCCGCCGTCCTATGCGGCGGCGGAAACCGGCCTCCTTCTCCCCGGCGATGGCCTCTATCGCCTCCGGAGAGGCCTTTTCACCCAGTATAGCGCTGATTATGGTATCGTTGCGCTGGCCGAAGCCGTGCCTGAAGTCTTCTTCGGTGTAGTCTATGCCCCTTTTCTTGAAGGCCGCCTGCCATGCCTTGAGGTGGTAGGGGGCGCTGTCCACCATCACGCCGTCCATATCCCAGATGACGGCCCGCTGTTGGTTTTTCCTGGCCACGGCGTGACTGCGGTTGCGGGGCTTCGTTATCTGTGGTTTTCTTAAATATATAGGTTGCAGGCTGGCCGGGTCGTCGCGGTCACCGGCTGAAAGCCGTTTCAACCCCAGTTCGGCCAGGTAGCCGGCCCGCCGCAGCCGGGCCGCCGGCGAGGCTATTATGGCCTTGGCCCCCAGCCTTTGCTTAAGTTCATCCGCGATTATGGCTATAGCGTCGCCGCTAAATACCGTCCTGGTGGTAATCTTGTCGCAGAGTGCGGCAACGGTGGTGATGTGCTCCGCCTCTGTCCGGCGCCAGTTCTGACCTCTGCCCCGGTAGGCGGCGGCGGCATACTCCCGGCCCGCCCTGGCCACCGCGTAGACGGGCAGGCCGGTAGCGGCGTGAGGGTAGGCCTCGGCCTCCAGGGTGCTCAGGCCCACCAGGGGGACGCCCAGGCTCAGGGCCAGGCCCTTGGCCGTGGCCAGGCCCACCCGCAGTCCGTTGTAGCTGCCCGGCCCCAGGGCAATGGCTATGGCGGTGATGGAGCCCGTCTCCAGTCCGTTCTGCTCCAGCAGCTGGTTCAGGCGGGGCAGCAATTCCGTGGAGTGGTTGCGATGGCACTGCCAGGTAAGCTCCGCCAGCGGTTGCCCGCCGTCAAACAGTGCCAGGCTGGCCGTATCCCCGGAGGTGTCAATGGCCAGCAGCATCGGCGCCCCCTTTGCCCAGCGCGGCTATAAGCTCCCGGTAGCGCCGGCCGATGGCGGTGAGCTTGAGGTGGCGCCCGGTGTCTTCCCGGTAGTCAATCTGCACCAGCAGGTGCTCTGGCGGCAGCAGGACCAGCCCCTTCTCGGCCCATTCAACAACGCAGACGCCGTTTCCGTAGATGTATTCGTCCAGCCCCAGTTCGTCTATCTCGGCTGTGTCGTCCAGCCGGTAGAGGTCCATGTGGTAGAGGGGCAGTCGGCCGTAAAGCTCCCGGACGATGACGAAAGACGGGCTGAGGGCGTATTCTTTGATACCCAGCCCCCTGGCGATGCCCTGGGTGAGGCAGGTCTTGCCCGCCCCCAGGTTGCCCACCAGGAGGTAGACATCGCCCGCCTTGGCCAGCTCACCGAGGCGGGCGCCCAGCCGTTGCGTATCCTGGGGGTGGCGGCTGGTCAGATCAAGCTGGCCTTTCTTCTTGCTGCCGGCAGGGGGTGAGATATCATCGGGCGGCAAAGTGTTCCCATCCTGCCTGGCGCGGCTTGTGATGTTTTCCGTCCCTGTCCACCAGGGTTATGTCTCCGGGCGGGCCGGCTACAATTTCACCGATAACCGTAATGGGCAGGCCGGCTTCGGCGGCTATGCGGTCTATTATTTCGGCGCCGGCGGTAAACAGCAGCTCGTAGTCCTCGCCGCCGGAGAGGGCCAGTTCGGCAGCCCGGTTATGGAAACCGGCCCTGACGGCGGGGTGAACGGGCAGCCGCTCCTTCTCTAGGCGGGCGCCGGTTCCGCTGGCCCGGCAGAGGTGGCCCAGGTCGGCCAGCAGCCCGTCGCTCAGGTCTATGGCGGCAGTCACGCCCCGCCTTACCAGCAGTTGGCCCAGGGCCAGACGTGGCTGGGGGCGGAGAAAGGAGCCACTTAAAACAGCCTGCGTCTCCGCATCAAAGGTTGTCCCTGTGGTAAGCATTTCCAGGCCGGCGGCGGCCGTGCCGGGGTGTCCGCTGACGGCTATTCTGTCGTCGGGTTTGGCGCTATCGCGGCGCAATAGCTTGTCCCCGGCGGCGGCGCTGCCGCTAGCGGCCACGTTGATAACCACCAGGGGCGCCTGGCTTATGTTGCCGCCGGCTATGGCCACGTCGTGCTGGCCGGCCAGCTCAATCATCCCTGAGTAGAGGGCAGTGATATCAGCCACATCGGTGTCATCGGGCAGGGCCAGCGATACCAGTACGTAGGCTGCCTCGCCGCCCATGGCGG
>DAOUZU010000103.1 GCA_030665535.1 Dehalococcoidia bacterium | reverse complement strand
AACATCAGGTTGAACTGGCGGGGCTCGGTAAGCTCGCCTTGGCAGGAGGGGCAATGGTGGTCGTCTGTATCATCAGCCTTGAATCGTAAATGACAGGCCTTGCACTCTACCAGGGCGTCGGAGAAGCCCTCCAGGTGGCCGCTGGCCTCCCAGACCTGTGGGTGCATCAGAATGCTGGTATCCAGGCCGACCATATCATCCCGCTGCTGGACGTTGGAACGCCACCAGGCCGCCTTGATGTTGTTTTTCAGCTCCACGCCCAGGGGGCCGTAATCCCAGGTGCTCTCCATGCCGCCGTAGATGTCGCTGGAAGGGAAGATGAAGCCGCGGCGGCGGCAAAGCGAGACGATCTTTTCCATATTAACCCCGGCAGGTTTCTGTTCGGCCAATATTCTTACTCCTCTTTATTGCCGCCGGTGTCGTTCATGCCGCGCAGGGCCCTGAGAAACACCGGGATGGCGAATCTGCCTATGACAACAGCCCCGATGACAAGGACGATAATGGAAAAGAGCCAGAGGGGCATGATATGTACCTCGTAGGCATTGTAGCTGAAAATATCGGCCAACGCAAAGGCCAGAATAAGCTGTGGTAGGGCCGGCATATTACCCATAAACAGGAGGAGCCCCTCCGGCTGTACCCACAGGCTTTCCCGGTTCTCGGAAAGAGAACGCATCCTGGTTATGACCCAGGTAACGGCCACTGCCCCAAGGGCCAGCAGCAGCTGGGCGGCCAACATTACGGCTAAGGTGCTGCCGCGGCTTAGAAAACTCTCCGGGGTGCCATCCAGATTGAAGCGGTAGGCGACCTCCTCCGGCAACTGGCCGTAGAAAACAGCGCTCAGGGCCAGCGAGAAGACGAGGATACCAACCGGCAGGGCAACGTAGCGCCGCCGGAAGGGCAGCCGCCCGGAAGCGGCCGCTTGTGGCTGCCGGGAGCGTCTTATTAAAAAGAAGACGGCGCCAAGGATGCCGAAAATGAAAACAGCCGTTACTAACAGGAGTGTCGTGGTCATATGAGTTCAAGCGCCGCGTTTATATATAGAAGTTATCAGCTTTGGCCGCTCTTGTCAAAAGAGGTGGGTTTGTCGGCGGGACGGGCCGGATGCTAAAATGACTGGCTGTGATAGTTGAGAAGATAGTCGTCGGCCCGCTGGCCTCCAACTGCTATATCGTCGCTGATGATGCGGTTCCGCAGGGGAGTATTATAGACCCCGGTGATGAGGCCGAGGCGATATTGGAGAGAGTGGGCGAGCTGGGTATTGACATAAAGTACATAATATTAACCCATGGACACCTGGACCACATCGCCGCCGTCACCAGGGTAAAAGAGGCCACCGGCGCCAGCCTGGTCGTTCACAAGGAAGACGTCGATAGCCTGAATGATAGAAGTTTAAGCCTTTTTATGGGCGTCACCCTGCCGGAGGTGCCCAAGCCGGACCAACTGCTCCGGGGATGGGAAAGCATAGAGTTCGGCGGCCTGAGCTTCACCGTGCTGCACACGCCTGGACACAGCCCCGGTGGTATCTGCCTGCTGGGGGAGGGTGTCCTTTTCAGTGGCGACACTCTCTTTAACTGCGGCATAGGCCGTAGCGATTTATCCGGCGGCGACCCGGATAAGCTGCTTCACAGCATCCACACCCGGCTGCTCATCCTGCCCGATGAAACGGTCGTCTACCCCGGCCACGGGCCGCAGACGACCATTGGCGAGGAGCGCCGCCGCAATCCCTTCCTCCAGGGCCAGCCCGGGTTCTAAAGCCACCCGGCGAAATCGGCGAAGACGGGGGCCAGCACCAGGGCGATTATTGAGATGAGCTTAATCATGATATTAAGCGACGGCCCTGATGTGTCCTTCATGGGGTCGCCAACCGTATCGCCGACCACGGAGGCCTTGTGCGCATCCGAACCCTTGCCGCCGTAGGCGCCGGTCTCAATCCACTTCTTGGCGTTGTCCCAGGAGCCGCCGGCATTGGCGAAGGCTATTGCCAGGATAAAGCCGGTGACGATAGCGCCGGCCAGGAAACCGGTCAGGGCCAGCGGCCCCAGCACGATTCCAACGACAACCGGTGATAGTATCGTCATCACCCCGGGGGCTATCATCTGGCTGATGGAGGCCTTGGTGCTGATGTCCACGATGCGGCCGTACTCCGGCCGGGCGGTGCCTTCCATAAGGCCCGCAATCTCGCGGAACTGGCGGCGCACCTCGTTGACGATGGAGAAGCTGGTTGTACCTACCGCGTTCATCGTCATGGCCACGAAGACCGCCGGCAGCATAGCGCCCAGGAAGAGGCCGGCAATAACATGGGGGTCAAGCAGGCTGATACTGGATGCGGATATACCGGCCGCTTCGGTGTAGGAGAGCATCAGCGCCAGGGCTGTGAGGCCGGCGGCGCCGATGGCAAATCCCTTGCCGGTGGCGGCGGTGGTGTTGCCCAGCGAGTCCAGGGCGTCGGTGCGTTCTCTTATCTCCGGGGGCAGGCCGGCCATCTCCACGATGCCGCCGGCGTTATCGGCCACCGGCCCGTAGGCATCGGTGGCGTCTTGGATGCCCAGGGTAGCCAGCATGCCTACCCCGGCCAGGGCCACGCCATAGATGTCAGCAAACTCGTAGGCAATGAGGATGGCGACGACAATGAAGATGACGGGCGGCAGGGTGCTCATCAGGCCGTTGGCGAAGCCGGAAATAATATTGGTTCCGGCGCCGGTCTGTGAGGCCTCGGAGACGCGCAGCGTCGGTTTGTATACATAGGATGTAAAGTAGTTGGTACTCTCACCTATCAGGACACCGGCCCCCAGGCCGGCCAGGATGGCCCAGAAGACGCCTAAATCCGCTTTGAGGAAGTAGACGGCCAGGAAGGCGAAACCGGCCGTCAGGATGGAGGCGGAAAAGGTGCCGCGGCGCAGGGCGTTTAACAGGGCCGTCATTTGCAGCTTGTCACCGACCCTGACCAGAAAGATGCCTATTATAGAAGCCAGGATGCCGCCGGCGGCCACCAGCATGGGCAGTGCCCAGGCGGCCATCTCATCGGGCACCAGGGCCATATCAAGGTTTACGGAGAAAGCGGCGATAACGCCGAGGGTCATGGTGGCGATTATGGAATCGACATAGGACTCAAAGAGGTCGGCGCCCATGCCGGCCACATCGCCGACATTATCACCGACAAAATCAGCGATGACGGCGGCATTGCGGGGGTCATCCTCAGGGATGCCTTTTTCCACCTTGCCGACGATATCGGCGCCGGTATCAGCTGCCTTGGTGAAGATGCCGCCACCGACGCGGGCGAAGATGGCCACCGAAGAAGCACCGAAGCCGAAGCCGGGGATAATTTTAAGGAAGTCCGGGTGGCCGTTAAAGGCGAAGAACATAATGCTCATGCCGACAATACCAATACCGACGACGGACATGCCCATGACGGCGCCGCTCCTGAAGGATACGCGCAGCCCATGGTTGAGGCTTTTCTGGACGGCGGCAGCCGTCCGGGAATTGGCGCGGATGGCGATGTTCATGCCCACATAGCCGGCCAACCCGGAGCAGATGGCGCCGAAGACGAAGGCCAGCGAAACCAGCCAGCCCAGGCTGGGCACCACGCCCAGGACTACGGCCACCACGGCCACGAAGATGGACATCACGCGGTACTCGCGGCCGATAAAGGCCAGGGCGCCCTCCTTGATGGCGGCCGATATCTCCCTTATCTTGGCCGAGCCCTCGTCCTGTTTCAGCACATAGCGGGCCATGAAGCCGGCCACGGCCAGCGCCACGACACCACTTAGTAAGGCAATTAGAATTGGATCCACTCTCTAGTCTCCTTTCAGTCCCTTGTAATTCTGCTCAAAATTATCCAGCCTGTTCTCCAGGCTCTTCTGCTGCATGGCTAGCGTCAGGTCGCTACGTGTCTTCTCTAGGACACCGCGGAAAACATCGGTGGTGCGGCGCAGGCCACCGGTGATGGCCTCGGGGAAGTCCACTGTAACTAGGGTATTATATATGTCATCCATAGCCGAAAGCAATTCCTC
>DAOUZU010000056.1 GCA_030665535.1 Dehalococcoidia bacterium | reverse complement strand
ATATCCATAGCCTTCTAGCCACATCCCAGATGTGTTACTTAAATATAATCATAGCACTATAAGAGCATGTGTCTATCCGCATTTATGCCTAATTTCAACTAGTCCTTTTGGATACCCTACGTGGAAAAAAGTATGCATACTAAAATATACTGCCTCTTCCGGAGGGATTAGTACTTGGGGAGAATCTAAGAGTCCAGTCCCATAGAATGGATCAAGTGATGGGCTGAACACATGGAGGTATATGGAACCTAATTCAAGCCCTAGGAATTGCAAACATTTTGCAAACCAACTGCATGACACACAATGTCACTCAAAGCTACGGACAGGTATGGGGATTCTTCCAAATTAGACGTATTCAAACGTAAAAACACTCTTTGGTACGTTTAATCTCGAATTCCTAAACCGCGTGTCGCGTGTTCGAATCACGCCAGGGGTACCATTTTTCAAAGCTATTTCTCTGGATTCCCGATACCCTTATAGCATTTGCTCAGTAGTTTTGCTAATCCAATGTGGCAACAATAGAATCATTGATTAAGATACTCTCGCACTGTCCTTACAAAATCTGTAGCGCCAATATCCTTTGCATTTTCAATTTTCCAGTCCTCTGGCTTAATACCCGCAGCTCGAAATTGATAGGATGATTCTCGAAATATAAAACTCAATAATGCAATGATTAAACCAAAACCAATTATTCCGTAAGAAACATATTCAAGAATAGTCTGTGAAGAGGTGTCAAGAAAATCCGTAAATTCGGGACTAGCAAACCAGATAACGCCCACGCCACCTATGATCATTAGCAGGATTCCAAATAATACCCATCCCCACCTAACTTTATTGACTAAACTAAGCGAAGTGATATGCATGTATGCCAAGTCATCAAACTCTTCTCCAAAAAGTCCGAACACTTTTTTTTTATATTTAATGACTCGTTTATTAGTAGCATAGAAGGCATTTCCACCCTGTTGTATTTTTTGTTTCACCTCTTCTTCAGGAATGAGGAAATCGTCTAACGCCATTTCTATTCAGCCTTTCTCAGATTAATCATGTAGAATTAAGATCACCCAATTATATCCCTCTTGGCAATAATGGTTGTATTGAGTTGATACCCTCATTAAAAACCCTCGCAGCGGCCTCTTGCAGCCCTGACAACACATGTGAGTAGGTATCCGGTGTAACGCCTGTATTTGGGCATCCTGGGCGCTCTAAGGCTACCTCACTCTCTTTCCAGGACCTTGTTTGCGGACAAGTTTATGCTCTATTATTCTAGCACCCTGTGAAAGCGCATAAGAAAAAGCTAGCAAGACCATATATACGAGCGGCCCGCGCCAGTGACCGGGAGGCTGTCTATCGGTTCAGCCAGCACACCTGGGAGTGGGGTGACTACATCCCGCTGGTATGGGAGCGCTGGCTTACAGAGGTAGACGACAGGCTGCTGGTGACCACCATAAGCGGCCGACCGGTGGCCCTAGGCCATGCGGTTATGGCCGCCCCGGGAGAGGCCTGGCTGGAGGGCATGAGGGTAGACCCGGCATACCGCCAGACCGGGCTGGCCACCGGAATGACGCGACGGTTGGTCAAAGAGACCGGGCAACTGGGGGCTGATGTCGTCCGCTTGGCCACGCTGGCCTCAAACACCGCCATGTGCCGCCTGGCTGCTGGCCTCGGCTTCAGGAATATTGCCAGCTTTGTCTTTTACCAGGCCGATGCCGTTGCGGGTAAGGGCAAAGCGGCGATCAAGGCCAGTCCTAAGGACCTGCCCCGCCTGCTGGCCTTCCTCAAGGGATCGGAGGGGCTTTCAGCCACCGCCGGGTTGTACAGTACCGCCTGGCGCTTCCAGCTCCTCGGCGCCGACCAGCTACGGCAAAGGTTGGAGCAGGGAATGGTCCGCATGACCGCTGATGAAGGCGGCATAGGCGCCGTGGCCATCCTGGAACCGGGATACCCCCACGAAGGGCTGGTGGTGAGCTACGCCGACGGCCGGCCAGGCGCCCTGACCACCCTGGCCGTGGCTCTGCGGACAGAAGCAACCGCAAGCGAGCCGGCCAGGGTGAGCGCCCGCCTGTCGGAGTTGACCCGCATCCAGCAGGCATTCGTGGAGGCCGGCTACGGGCCCCAGATGGAGAGCCCCCTGTATATATTTGAGCGGGCTCCTTGAGAATAATAACCGTCTTGACACCACCTGCCCCGCCATCTACACTGGTGATGGTACTTACCCGGCGAGGTATGAAAGAGTGATTTGCCCCATCTGCAAGGTTGAAATGGCCGTCGTGGAGCAGGATCAAATTGAGCTTGACTACTGCGCCCGGTGCCACGGCGTCTGGTTTGACGCCGGCGAGTTGGAACTCCTGCTGGAGAGTATGGAGTTCAAAGGGCACGGTCTTTCCCTGGAAAAAATATTAAGCCAGCCGGGGGCCGAATCAGATGAAAAAAAGCACCGCTGCCCCATCTGTGGCCGCAAGATGAAGAAGGCCCATATCGGCCACCACCCCCAGGTGCTTATCGACGCCTGCCCTGTGGGGCACGGGCTGTGGTTCGACGGCGGCGAGGTTCACCAGCTAGTGGGTCAACTGGCCGGTAAGGCCGCCGGGGACACCGGTGCTGAGGAAAAGGTAACCTCCTTCTTAGGCGAAGCGTTCAAGGCAGAAAAGTAAACAAAAGGAAACGGAGGCACACATGATACCTTTATTGGTAATTCTGGGCATCGTTGCTGTCCTGGTCTTCATATTCATCGGCATCTACAACGGGCTGGTGCGGCGGCGCAACCAAGTGAAGAACGCCTGGGCACAGATTGATGTCCAGTTAAAACGGCGCTATGACCTCATCCCCAACTTGATGGAGACGGTCAAGGGTTACATGACTCACGAGCGGGAGACGCTGGATTCGGTGACCAAGGCGCGCAACCTGGCCCAGCAGGTGCCGGGCGGCGATGTCGGCGCCCGCTCCAAGGCAGAGACGGAACTGAGTTCGGCCCTGTCCCGCCTGCTGGTGGTGGTGGAGAACTACCCCGACCTGAAGGCCAACCAGAACTTCCTAGCCCTCCAGGAAGAGTTGGCTTCTACGGAGAACAAGATAAGTTTCTCCCGCCAGTTCTATAACGACACTGTCTTAAGGCTCAACAACCAGATACAGATGTTCCCCTCCAATGTGGTGGCCGCTATAACCGGTTTTACCGCCGGCGATTTCTTTGAACTCACCGCCACCGCCGAGAGGGAAGCACCCAAAGTCAGCTTTTAGCTAGCTACTTGATATGTGGGAACAGATTAGGTCAAACCAGATAAGGTCCGTAGTGCTGGTGATAGGGATGGGCGTGCTGCTGCTCACCGTCGGCTTTTTCATCGGCCTCTCCTTCTTTGACTCAGGCACCGTCGGCCTGGTCATCGCCCTGGTGCTCTGGGCAGTGCTTAACCTCATCGGCTACTTCCAGGGGGACAGCATCCTGCTGACCCTCTCGAGGGCAAAAAAAATATCCCGCGATGACCACCCCCGCCTCTTTAATGTGGTCGAGGAGATGAAGATAGCCTCCGGCCTGGAGAAGATGCCCGATATCTATATCATCGACGACCCCGCCCTGAACGCCTTCGCCACCGGCCGTGACCCCAGCAGAGCATCAGTGGCCATCACCAGCGGGCTCCTGGACAGACTCAACCGCGACGAGCTTCAGGGAGTCATCGCCCACGAAATATCCCACATCAAGAACCGTGATGTACTCTTAATGGCGCTTACCGCCATCCTGCTGGGCAGCATCGTCATGCTGGCCTGGTACGGTACCAGGATGCTCTTCTTCTCAAGCATTGGTGGCCGCAGAAGCTCATCGGGAGGCGGTCAAGCTCAGATAATAATACTGGTCGTCGGTCTGGTATTCATTATCCTGGCACCTATTTTTGCGCAGTTTATCTACTTCGCCATATCGCGGAAGAGGGAGTACCTGGCAGACGCCTCCTCCGCTCTTTACACCAGGTACCCGGAGGGGCTGGCCTCGGCCCTGGAGAAACTGGGGGCTTCCACCGGTCAACTCAAGACGGCCAATAAGGCCACGGCGCCGATGTACATCATCAATCCCTTCCGCAAGAAGGGCATGGCCGCCAGCAACCTTTCGGCCACCCACCCGCCGCTCAAGGAGAGGGTTCGCATCCTGCGCTCCATGGCCGGTGGTGCTTCCTTCTCCCAGTACGACCAGGCCTACCGGCAGGTGCACAAGACCCAGACAGGGATGATTTCGGCGACGACGATTGCCGCCGTTGGGGCCGCTAGCCTACGGGGAGCCAAAGCGGAAGAGCCCACGCAAGTAAAAGAACCCAGCCATGTAGAGCGTACCCGTGAGACCGCGGATATGCTGTACCGGCTGAATAAATACAAGACCATAACCTGCGCCTGCGGCACCAAGCTCAAGGTGCCGCCCCGTTTCAAGGACAATACAATCCGCTGCCCCCACTGCGGGCGGGTGCACAGGGTGAAGTAGGAAAAGACCTTAACCTAGCCCTCGGTGGGCAGGACCTCCACGCGGACGCCACGGCCCATTATCCAGGCGATGCCCTCGTCAATCTGCTGCTCCTCCCCCGTCAGGTCAAGCTCAATGCAGCCCCTGTCCTCGGCCACGTCGGCGCGGTGGATGTTTGTCGTCAACTGGAATTGCTGGCCCACACTGTAGATAATGGGCTCCCTGAGCAGCTCCTGGGGGAAGTTTAACAGTACGCGCTTCTTAGCCATTTCACCGTCCTCGCTTAGGCTCCCGGATGATTCTGCCCCCTTAGTCTTCCGCCTCCTGGCCGAACTCCTTCATTATCTCCCTTATCCTGTTCCACAACTCGTCCTGGGGGACGGTCACGCCGGAGCTGGTCTCCAGCTTTTCCAGCCGTTCTTCCAGCTTCTGTTGCTCGGCCAGTATCAGCCGGACGGCTTCAGCTACCGGATCGGGCAGCTTGCCGTGCTCCAGGTCCGTGAGTGGCTTGCGATGCTCATCCACCACCCGCCCCGGGATGCCGACCACCGTCGCCCCGGCCGGAACCGACTTTACCACCACCGAACCGGAGCCGATGCGGGCGCCGTCGCCGATGGTTATGGCCCCCAGGGCCACCGCCCCGGTGCCGATGACGACATTGTTGCCCACCGTAGGGTGGCGCTTACCCTTCTTCAGGGTGGTGCCGCCCAGAACGACCCCCTGGTACATGAGGACATCGTCGCCGATTTCGGCCGTCCCGCCGATGACGACACCAGCGCCGTGGTCAATAAAGAAGCGACGGCCGATAGTAGCCCCGGGGTGTATCTCGATGTTGGTCAGGAAGCGGTTCAGGAAGGAGAGCCCCCGCGCCAGGAAGCGGAGGCGGTACCGCCACAGGAAGTTGGCCGTACGGTGGAGGCGTAGAGCATGCAGGCCAGGGTAGAAAAGAAGCACCTCGGCCACATTCCTCGCCGCCGGGTCCTTGGCAAATACCGTCCGGATGTCCTCTCTTAGCAGCTTGAACACCTATTTCTCCTGAAAAAGCCAGGTGGATAGATAACGTTCGCCGGTATCGGGCAGCACGACGACGATGAGCTTGCCCTTGCTTTCCGGTCTACGGGCCACCTCCAGGGCCGCCCAGACGGCGGCGCCGGAGGAGATGCCAGCCAGGATTCCCTCTTCCTTGGCCAATCGCCGCGCCATAATACCGGCATTCTCGTTGGATACCTTGATTACCTCGTCCACCAGCTCCATATCGAGTACCCGGGGTAAGAAGCCGGCGCCGATGCCCTGTATCTTGTGCGGCCCGGGGCTGCCCCCGGAGAGCACCGGTGAGGATAGCGGCTCCACGGCGATGGCTTTAAAAGATGGCTTCTTCTCCTTGAGTGCCTCGGCCACACCGGTGATAGTACCGCCGGTGCCTACCCCGGCCACCAGGATATCGGCTTTGCCTTCTGTATCCCGCCATATCTCTGCGGCGGTGGTCAGGCGGTGTATCTCGGGGTTGGCCGGGTTGTTGAACTGCTGCGGCATGAAGTAGTTGGCGTTGGCGGCGGTAAGCTCCTCGGCCTTCTTGATGGCACCGGGCATACCGGCGGCGCCGGGGGTGAGTATAAGCTCGGCGCCGAAGACGGAGAGGAGCTGGCGGCGTTCTACAGACATCGTATCCGGCATGGTGAGGATGAGCCTGTAGCCCCTGGCGGCGCAGACGAAGGCCAGGGCAATGCCGGTGTTGCCGCTGGTGGGCTCTATGATGACGGTATCACTGTTTATAAAGCCGGCCTCCTCGGCATCGGCTATCATGGCTACTCCCAGCCTGTCTTTCACGGAGGAGAGGGGGTTGAAGGACTCCAGCTTGGCCACCACCTCGGCCTCCAAGCCTGTGGTAAGACGGTTGAGCCGCACCAGGGGGGTGTTGCCGATCAGCTCGGTTGAGTCGGCGGCTATACCCCGGGTGAGCTTTGGAATTTCAAGTGTCTTATAGCGAAGCCTGTCTATCGTTTGGGCTGTTGTTTTCATTGTTTCCGTCTCCCCAAGATTACTTGTCTGTGTTGTTAAATATTGTACATAGCCGATGCCGGTTCCTTTCGCCTCTGGCGTTCAACCAGGTCGGCCAGGGTGGTGGCGTCGAGGACGCCGTTCATCGCATCGGCCATCTCCGTCCAGATGTCACGGGTGGCGCAGTAGCCACTGCGGTTGCAGACGGC
>DAOUZU010000133.1 GCA_030665535.1 Dehalococcoidia bacterium | reverse complement strand
AAAGAAACCAAAGATAGGTTATCGCACATTGCTGATGCTGAGATAAAGTTAAATGAGTTCTGTCAGAGAGTGCAGCAAAACCTGGATAAAGCACCTATTCAAGATAAGAGGCTTGCCCTTGAAGCACTGGATATCCGGGTCACAGCATCCACTCAGAGAATAGACATTAAGGGCATAATACCCGTAGATTTTCCCACCTTGTCTTCATCAGCCGATGTTACTACCATTGCACAAACATCGGCATGACGACGTGGGTGTAGTTGTCCACCCCCACCGGGCGGATGACGCCGGGGCTGGAGGGGGTGGTAACCTCCAGGGCTACCTGCTGCTCGCCGAGCACGCCGAGGACGTCGGCCAGGTAGCGGCCGTTGAAAGCTATCTTGGCCTCATCACCCTGTACGGTGGCGTCAATCTCGCCGGTATCGTCGCCCACCTCTTCGGAGCGGGCGGAGACGGTCAGCTTGCCCGGCGCTTTCTGGCCGCCGGGGGTCATCACCAGCCGGACGATGCCGCCGCCGTCACGGGCGAAGATGGCCGCCGTCTTGGTGGCCATCAGGAACTGGGCGGTATCCACAACCGCCCGGCTGTTGAAGTTCTGCGGTATCAGCTGGCTATACTGGGGGAAGCTTCCCTGTATCAACTGCGAGACCAGCTCAATATTTTTCAGGGAGAAGATTATCTGGCCCTTGTCCGAGTCTACCTTTACGGAGATGGCGTCCTCCTGGTCCTGGGCCAATCGGTTCAGCTCGCTAAGGGTGCGGGCCGGGATAATCACCTGGACATTCTGCTTGACGGGCTCGGCCAGGGGGAGCTTGCAGACGGCCAGCCTGAAGCCGTCGGCGGCGGCCAGGGTGAGCTGGTCGGCTTCAAAATCGGCGTTAACGCCGGTCAGCACCGGGCGGGATTCATCAGTGGCGGCGGCGAAGGCAACATGGTCGACCGCATGGCGCAGGGCGTCAACATCCACCTTGGTGCTGACACCACCCTCTACCTTGGGTATCGGCGGAAAGTCCTTGGCGTCGATACCGCTAATTCTGGCCTCAAAGCGGGCACACTTGAGCTTCAGCGTCTTACTCCGGGGGGAGAGACTGATTTCAATCTTTTCGTTGGGCAGGGAGCCGATGAAATCAGAAAGCAGGCGGGCGTTAACCGTTATGGAGCCTTCTTCCTCTACCTTGGCGCCAATCCAGCAACTGATGGCCATCTCCAGGTTGGTGGCCGCCAGCTTGAGACGACCCTGGTCGGTGGATAGCAGTATGTTGTTGGTAATAGGCAGGGTAGTCCTGGCGGCGGCGGCCCGCCCCACCAGGTTGAGGCCGCGGTTAAGATTTTCCTGCAGGCTTGAGAGTTTCATGGTTCACCCCCGGATGTTAGTTATGGTAGTGGTAAAGTATATACCAAGCCGGGGTGATACTCAAGGGGTTAAATTGCTATTCTGCCTGCTGGTTGCGCAGCCGCCGGAGCGCTTTAGCCGCTTTGCCGGCGGCCCGGCTGCGGTGGCTGAGGCTGTCCTTCACTCCTGGGGGCAGCTCGGCCATTGTCTTGCCCCGCTGGGGCAGGTAGAAGACGGGGTCGTAGCCGAAGCCGCCCTCACCACTGGGGGTCAGGGCGATGACGCCGGAGCACTGACCCTGGTAATAATCCACCAGGCCGCCGGGTGTTGTGATGGCGATTGCACAGCGGAACTGGGCGGTACGCTTCTCCCGGGGCACATCTTTAAGCTTGTTGAGCAGGTAGTCCAGTCGTTCTCTATCGGTGGCCTGCGCCCCGGCGTAGCGGGCTGAGAGTACTCCCGGCTGGCC
>DAOUZU010000019.1 GCA_030665535.1 Dehalococcoidia bacterium | reverse complement strand
CTTTACTACACCGACGAGGATGGCCGCAAAGCCGGCTACCCCTTCAACCCCAACGGCTCGGCGGACGGTATCGCCGGTATCTGTGATAGCTCGGGGCGTATCTTCGCCCTGATGCCCCACCCGGAGCGTCATATCCGGACCAGCCAGCACCCCCGCTGGACGAATGGCAAAGCCAGCCAGCCGGGGGACGGCTTCAGGATCTTCGCTAACGCCGTCAAATGGGCTGAAAGCCTTTAGCGCCGCTTCTGGTTCAGTTGCCGCCCGTTTCAGGCTTATGTTATACTGTTGGGCTGGTAACACAAAGCGCCAACTAGAGAGGGGATGAGGCTTGCCAACAACAAATATTAAAGAGCTCCTGGAGGCAGGAGCACATTTCGGCCACCAGACCAGCCGCTGGCATCCACGGATGAAGAGATATATCTTCACCAAGCGCAACGGCATCCATATTATTGATCTGGAGCAGACAGCCAGCATGCTGGACAAGGCTATTGAGGTCGTCCGTCAGGTTGTGGCCGAAGACGGTAAGATACTGTTTGTCGGCACCAAGAAACAGGCCCAGGATATAGTCACCGATGAAGCCACCCGCGCCGGCATGTTCTACATCACCCAGCGCTGGATAGGCGGCATCCTGACCAACTTCGCCACCATCCAGTCCCGCATCGACTACCTGGTACGCCTGGAAGACCAGCAGGCCAGGGGAGATTTCGCCCGCCTGCCCAAGAAAGAGGCCCTCAAGCTGGTTAAAGAGATAGACCGCCTTAACCGGAACCTGGGCGGCTTTAAGGAGATGACTACCCTACCCGACGCCATCTTCATTGTCGACCCAACCAAGGAGAAAATCGCCTTGGCCGAAGCTAAGCGGGTAGGCGTCCCGGTGCTGGCCATGGTGGACACCAACTGCAACCCGGACGAGATTGACTACCCCATCCCGGCTAACGACGACGCCATGAGAACCATCAAGCTGGTCCTCTCCAAGATGGCCAACGCTATAATCGAGGCCAGGACGGAAGCGATGTCCGAGGTGGAAGAGTTAGATGAAACGGCACCGCCAAACGGCGAAACACCTGAATCCGGCCCGGTAGCCGTAGTGGAACAGACTCCCGCCACCGCAGCGGCAGCAGAGACACCAGCCGCCACCGCACCGGCAGCGGAGATTCCCCCCACACCAACCCCCGCACCCACCCCCACCGCACCTCCGGAGGAGAAGCGGGTTGGTGAGGCATAGCTTGAGTATTACCGTTGGTACGATAAAAGAGCTGAGAGAAAAATGCGGCGCCGGCATCATGGATTGCCGCGGTGCCCTCATCGCCGCCGAAGGCGATATGGATAAGGCGCTTGAGTCCCTCAAGCATAAGGGCCTCCTCAAGGCCGCCAAGAAGGCCGGTCGGGAGACCGCCGAAGGGCTTGTGGAGGCCTATATCCACCCCGGCGGGCGCATCGGCGCCCTTATAGAGCTTAACTGCGAGACGGACTTCGTCGCCCGCACCGACGAGTTCAAGGGCCTGGCCCACGACATCAGCATGCAGGTGGCCGCCATGTGTCCACAGTGCGTCTCCGCAGACGAGCTGCCCCCCGACTCTGAAGAGCCCCCGGAGACCGCCTGCCTGCTGCTTCAGCCGTTCATCAAAGACCCTTCAAAAACCATCCAGGATATAATCACCGAAGCTATCGCCAAGCTCGGCGAGAATATCCGCCTGCGAAGATTCTCCAGGTTTGAACTGGGCAAGTAGATAGCGTAATATGGCCGACTCCAAATATAAAAGGGTGCTCCTGAAGCTCAGCGGCGAGGCTTTCAAAGGCGGCATGTCCTACGGCATCGATACCCCGACCATCACCAGCATAGCCAGACAGATAAAGCAGGTGAAGGACGCGGGGACCTCGGTAGCTATCGTCGTCGGCGGCGGTAATATCTGGCGTGGCTCGACTGCCGCCAAGCAGGGCATCGACCGGGTGACCGCCGACTACGCCGGCATGCTGGCCACCATCATCAACGCCCTGGCCCTCCAGGGAGTACTGGAGAGGGAAGGGGTGGATACCCGTACGCAGACGGCCATTACCGTCCAGCAGGTGGCCGAACCCTTCATCCGGCGCCGTGCCATCCGCCACCTGGAAAAGGGGCGGGTTGTTATCTTCGCCGGCGGCACCGGTAACCCCTATATGACCACCGATACCGCCGCCGCCCTGCGGGCAATTGAGATTGAGGCCGGCGTTCTCCTTATGGCCAAGAACAGGGTCGACGGCGTCTACAGCGCCGACCCCTTAAAAAACCCCGAGGCCAGGAAATTTGACCACCTTACCCACCTGGAGGCCCTGAACAAGCGCCTGAAGGTTATGGACGCAACCGCCCTTTCCCTGTGCCTGGAGAACAAGCTGCCCATCATCGTCTTCGACCTGGAAGCCACCGGCAATATGCAGCGGGCGATAGACGGCGAGGCGGTGGGCACTCTGATATCCAGCGATAATTAGATATGATAAACGAAATATTATTAAAAACCGAGGGGAAGATGGAGGCGTCTACCCAGGCGCTGAAACGGGAGATTTCCGCCATCCGCACCGGCCGGGCGACGACGGGCCTGGTGGAACATATCAAGGTGGATTACTCCGGCGTGCCTACCCCCCTGAACCACCTGGCCAACGTCTCCGTACCCGGCGCCAAGTATCTCCTCATCCAGCCCTGGGACAAGGGCATTATCCAGGACATCGTGAAGGCCATTCTTAGATCCGACCTGGGCCTGACGCCATCCAGCGACGGTACCGTCATCCGGCTCAACATCCCGCCCCTCTCCGAGGAACGGCGCCAGGAGCTGATAAAGCTGGTGCACCGCAAGGTGGAAGAGGGACGGATAGCCATGCGCAATGAGAGGCGCGAGGCCGCTGACGAGTTGAAGCACCTGGAAAAGGACAAGGAAATGTCCCAAGACGATTTGAAGATGGCCTTGAATAAGCTGCAGAAGCTGACCGATAGCTTTGTCCTGGGTGCCGGACAGATGGGCAAGGACAAAGAAACCGAGCTGCTTGAGGTCTGACCCGGCGAGCGAAATCAGCCTGCCGTTAATACGGGTTACTGCCCCATCCCCACCCGGGGTTTCTGGCCGATATGTAGATATTATGAGCACAGCTGCCCGAGCCACCGATGAATCTGCCCGGCTACCCGGCCACATCGCCTTCATTATGGACGGCAACGGCCGCTGGGCGGAGAAGCGGGGGCTTGCCCGCCTGGAAGGGCACAAGGCGGGACTGGAAAACACGCGAGCCGTCGTCCGCCACCTGAGCCGCCACCAGATTAAGTTTGTAACCCTCTACAGCTTCTCCACCGAGAACTGGAACCGCCCCAGGGACGAGATTGACGGCCTGCTGGGTATGCTGGAGAGATCCCTGAGGAAGGACTACAAGGAGCTCAAGGAGGCCAATGTTCGGCTCCACCACATCGGCCGCCTGGAAAAGCTGCCGCGAGGCCTTAAGCTGGCGATAAAGAAGGGCCTCAGGGAGACCAGGGACAATAGCGGCATGACCTTAACGCTGGCCTTTGATTACGGCGGCCGTATGGAGATTGTCGACGCCGTGCGCCGCATCGTAGCCGACGGCCACCCTCCCCGGGAGATAGACGAGGCCTTATTCAGCCGCTACCTGTACACCACCGAACTGCCCGATGTCGACCTGGTTATCCGCACCAGCGGCGAGTACCGCATCAGCAATTTCCTGCTGTGGCAATCGGCCTACAGCGAATACTATTTTACCGATGTCCTCTGGCCCGATTTCAACGAGACGGAGGTTGATAAGGCATTGGCCGTCTATAGCCAGCGCCTGAGACGCTTCGGCGGACTTTCACCAAATAAGCCATGCTAGCTAAGCGAATTACTACCGCCCTGATACTCCTGCCGCTGGTGGTGGCCGCCGTCTGGTTTGACGAGCCACTGCCCTGGTTCACCGTGTTTATCGCCGTTTTCGGCGGCCTGGCCATCCTTGAGTTCTACCGCATAGTAGCCCGCCAGAAGGTGCGCCCCCTGGTCCTGCTGGGACTCGTATGGACAGTGTTTTTTATCATCAGCCCCCACTTTACCCTCATGGCGACGACACCGCTTCTGCTGACATCGCTAATATTCTTCTCCCTGATATGGCTGGTGCTGCGCCGCAACAAGGATGCCGCCTTCACTGCCTGGTCCTGGACACTGGCCGGCGTGCTTTATGTCGGTCTTCTCCTGAGCCACCTCGTGCTGTTGAGAGGCCTGGATTTAGGCCGGGAGTGGGTGTTCTTCGCCCTTTTTGTCACCTTCGCCTCCGATACGTTTGCCTATTTCATCGGCCGGCGCTGGGGCCGTGACCTGCTGGCGCCGGATATAAGCCCGGGCAAGACCTGGCAGGGGGCCACCGGCGGCGTTGTCGCCGCCATAATCATGGGCCTGGTACTCACAAACCTCTTCGACCTGCCCCTGGACTACGTCCAGGTGGTGCTGCTGGCGCTGGCGGTGAGCGTCTTCGGCCAGTTGGGTGACCTGGTGGAATCGTTATTCAAGCGCAATATGAACACCAAGGACTCGGGCGATTCCATGCCGGGACACGGCGGCTTCCTGGACCGCCTGGATAGTGTCATCTTCGCCGGCATCGTGGTATATTACTTCGTGATATGGTTCGTTCAGTAAAGCGGCTGGTTGTCCTAGGCTCCACCGGCTCTATCGGCCGCCAAACGCTTGAGGTTATAGCTAGCTTCCCGGACAGATTTCAGGTTATCGGCCTGGCCGCCGGGGAGAACGCCACCCTTCTCGCCAAACAGGTGGCTCAGTTCGGGCCGCGCTTTGTCTGCTGCCGCAAACTGCCCCCGGGGGACTACCAGGCCCTTTCCCTGGAGGAGATGGCCGCCCACCCTGAAGCGGATATCGTCGTCATCGCCACACCGGGCCGGTCTGGCCTCGGCCCCACCCTTGCGGCGGCAGAGGCCGGTAAACGAATCGCCCTGGCCAACAAGGAATCCCTGGTGATGGCCGGAGAGATAATAACCACCGCTGCCGAGAAGAGCGGCGCCAGTATTATACCGGTGGACAGCGAACACAGCGCCATCTGGCAGTGCCTTGAGGGCGAGAGGTCTGCCCCGCAGCGGTTTATCCTGACGGCCTCCGGCGGGCCTTTCCGCGGCTATACTCCGTCCCGGCTGGCCGGGGTTACCCCTCAGCAGGCCCTGGCCCACCCCTCCTGGCGGATGGGCAGGAAGGTGACCATTGATTCGGCCACCTTGATGAACAAGGGGTTGGAGGTAATCGAGGCCCACTGGCTCTTCAATATGGCCTATGATAATATCAGCGTCCTCATCCACCCGCAGAGCATCATCCATTCACTGGTGGAGTTCGCCGACGGCGCCGTCAAGGCCCAGCTCAGCCACCCCGATATGCGCCTGCCCATCCAGTACGCCCTGGCCTACCCGGAGCGGCTGGCCAACGCCGCCCTCCCCCTCCTGAACTGGGACGAATTAACACACCTTGACTTTGAACCACCGGACCTGGCCGCCTTCCCCTGCCTTAAGCTGGCCGTCCAGGCCGGCAGAAAGGGCGGCACCTATCCGGCGGTGCTGTCCGGTGCCGGTGAGGCCGCCGTGGAGCTGTTTCTTACTGGCCGCATCGGCTTTACCGATATAGCCGCCACGGTGGCCGGCGCCCTGGAGGAGCACGAGTCCTCCTCACAGCCGACCATTGCTGAGATTACCGCCGCCGAGGCCTGGGCGCGGCAACAGGTGCTTCAGATGGCGCCGGGGGGCAGCCGTTGCTAGACGTACTGGTGGCTATCCTCGCCGTGGTGGCCGTCTTTGCCGTGCTCATCATCGGCCACGAGCTGGGCCATTTCATAAGCGCCCGCGCCTTCGGCATCCGTGTTGACGAGTTCGGCCTGGGCTACCCGCCGCGCCTGTGGGGCATAAAGCGGGGACGGACGTTGTATTCGCTTAACGCACTGCCCCTCGGCGGCTTCGTCAAGATAGCCGGCCAGGAAGACATCGAAGAACCGGACGGACTGGCCGGCAAGGGCATCGGCACCAGGCTTATCGTCTTAAGCGCCGGCGTAATCGTCAATGCCCTGCTGCCCGTTATCTTCTTCTCCATAGCCTTTATGATTCCCGTCGATGTCAGCTTCGGCAAGGTGCTGGTGGAAGATGTGGCGACTAATTCACCGGCGCAAATGGCCGGCATCCAGACCGGAGATACCATCCTGGCCATTAACGGTAATGAAGTGAGAAACACCGGCGAGCTGAGCCGGAGCATTCAGCTGAAGCTGGGCCAGGATATAGACGTGCTGATTGAGCACAGCGACCAGACCACGGAAGAAGTAACGGCCCTTGCCCGCTGGCAGCCGCCGGCGGGGGAAGGGGCTATCGGCGTCACCGTGACGACGACGGATATAACCACCGTCACCCAGAGCGAGTCCTTCTGGCGGGCCATACCCCAGGGCATTCAGCAGCTTGGCGAGACCTTTGTCCTCTTTAAGAACGCCATCATCGGCCTCTTTATCGGTACCAGTTCCCTGGAGGTGGGCGGGCCGGTGGCCATCGCCCAGCTCACCGGCGAGTTCGCCCAGGCCGGCCCCGGCCCGCTGCTCCAGTTCGCCGGTTTCTTAAGCATCAATTTCGCCATTCTCAACATCCTGCCATTGCCAGCCTTGGACGGCGGCCGCATGGTGTTCGTGCTGCTGGAATGGGTGCGCCGCGGCAAGCGCATCTCGGCCAAGAGGGAGGGCATGGTACACCTTATTGGCTTTGCCCTGCTGATGGCCTTGATAGTGGCCATCACCTACCAGGATATTATCCGCATAATAAGCGGCGACAGCCTAGGGCCGTAACTCCGTATACGGAGGAGAGACGGATGAAAAAACGAAGAACAAGTAAGGCTATCAGCATCGGCGATGTCACCGTCGGCGGCGGCGCCACCATCGTGGTGCAGTCCATGACCAAGACGAAGACGGCCGATGTGGCCGCCACGGTGGCCCAGATAAACGAGCTTGCCGACTACGGCTGCGAGCTGGCACGGGTGGCCGTACCCAACGCCGAAGCCGCCGCCGCCCTGCCGGCCATAAAAAAGGGTATCTCCATACCGTTAATCGCTGACATCCACTTCGACTACCGG
Organism: Dehalococcoidia bacterium; assembly: GCA_030665535.1. Classification (GTDB taxonomy): domain Bacteria; phylum Chloroflexota; class Dehalococcoidia; order Dehalococcoidales; family JAUXAE01; genus JAUXAE01. Next base: position 4,772 of record DAOUZU010000019.1, on the reverse strand, counting down.
CTGGCCCTAGCGGCCCTTGAGGCCGGCATCGACGGGCTGCGCCTGAACCCCGGCAACATCGGGGAGACGGAGAAGGTGAAGAAGGTGGCTCTGGCGGCCAAAGAGCGGGGCGTACCCATCCGTATCGGCGTCAACGCCGGCAGCCTGCCCGGGGACTTAAATCCCCGGCACAGCGTCGCCCGGCGGATGGTGGAAGCGGCAATGCGGCAAATCCGCCTGCTGGAGAGCCTGGACTTCGACCTGATAAAGTTATCGCTGAAGGCCTTCGACGTGCCCACTACCATAGACGCCTACCGCCGCATTGCCAGGATGACAGACTACCCTCTGCACATCGGCATCACCGAGGCCGGCACCCCGCGGGCCGGCATTATCCGCAGCGCCGTCGGCATCGGCAACCTGCTCTATATGGGCATCGGCGATACGATAAGGGTATCCCTCACCGCCCACCCCAGGGAAGAGGTGGTGGCCGCCTACGAGATACTGAAGAGCCTCAACCTGCGCCAGCGGGGACCGGTGCTGGTGAGCTGCCCCGCTTGCAGCCGGGCCGATGTGGACATCGTAAGCCTGGCCCAGGCGGTAGAGACGAAACTGGCCAGGGTTGATAAAGCTATAACGGTGGCCGTGATGGGCTGCGCCGTCAACGGCCCCGGCGAGGCCAAGGAGGCTGACATCGGCATCGCCTGCGGGCGGGGAACGGCCGTCCTCTTCCGAAAGGGCCGCAAGATAGGCGTGGTAGAGGAAAAGGATTTCATCTCCGTGCTCATGCGAGAGGTGGAGGGATTTTAGAAGACAGGGAAATGACACCCGAGAGGGGAAGCTTGAAGGGGCGTAGTCCCTTCACTAAACTCCTTCCCCCTCTCCAAGACTGGAGAGGGGACACAGGGGGTGAAGTTGATAACAGATAAAAGGCCTGGAACAAAACCGGCCAGTGTGATTTAATGTCCAGAAGCCTAGAGGTAAATGAGATGGAAAACTACCCCATAACACTTGAGATAGAGCGCCTGCCATTCAACCTCAAGGAGTAACAATGCGCCTATCAAAGCTACTGGGCAAGACTCAGCGAGAGATACCGGCCGAAGCCGACACGGTAAGCCACCGGCTGCTGATACGGGCCGGTATGGTACAGCAGTTGGCGGCTGGGGTCTACTCCTACCTGCCGCTGGCCTGGCGGGCGCTTAAAAAGATTGAGAATATCATCCGCGACGAGATGGACAGGGCTGGCGGCCAGGAGCTAAGCATGCCCGTCCTCCAGCCGCTGGAGTTGTGGCAGAAGACGGGGCGCGACGCCGCCTTCGGCACCGGCCTCTTCACCCTTACCGATCGCCGCGAGCGGACGCTCGTCCTGGGGCCCACCCACGAGGAGGTCATCGCCGATCTGGTGGGCCGCAACGTGCGCAGCTACCGCGACCTGCCCCTTCTCCCCTACCAGATTCAGACCAAGTTCCGCGACGAGCCGCGCTCCCGCGGAGGGCTTATCAGAGTGCGCGAGTTCATCATGAAGGATCTCTACAGCTTCGACGCCGACCAGGAGGGACTGGACGAGAGCTACCAAAAGATGCTGGCCGCCTACAAGAACATTTTCAACCGCTGCGGGCTGCCCACCATGCTCATCCAGGCCGACAGCGGCGCCATCGGCGGCAAGGAGTCCCACGAGTTCATGGTCGTGGCCGAGAGTGGCGAGGACGAGATAATCTACTGTGAGAAATGCGACAACGCCGCCAATGTTGAGAAGGCGTCCAGCCTGAAGGAGAGGATAGAAGACGGGCCGCCGCAGCCGCTGGTCGAGGTGGCCACGCCGGGCAAGGAATCCATAGAGGATGTGGCCGCCTTCCTGGGAGTGCCGCCAAGCCATACCCTCAAGGCCGTTTTCTACATGGCCGACGACAAGCTCGTATTCATCGTCATCAGGGGTGACATCGGCGTCAACGAGGTCAAGCTAAAGAACCTGCTGGGGGCCGCCGAGCTGCGCCTGGCCACCGAAGCCGAGGTTACCGGTGCCGGCGTCGTCGCCGGATCGGCCTCACCGGTGGGATTAAGCGGCTTTCGTATTATCGCCGACGACTCCGTTACCACGGGCAACAACTTCGTAGCCGGGGCTAACAAGGCCGGTTACCATCTGAAGAATGTCAACTATCCCCGCGACTTCAAGGTCGAGATGCTAGCCGACATCGCCCTGGCGGCGGCGGGGCACGCCTGTCCCGCCTGCAACGGCGTCCTCCGGGCCACCCGAGGTATAGAGGTGGGCCATATCTTCAAGCTGGGTACCTTCATCAGCGACCGCCTGGGAGCCAACTACACCGACGCCGAGGGCGCCTCCCACCCCATCGTCATGGGCAGCTACGGCATCGGCCTGGGCCGGCTGCTGGCGGCGGCCATTGAGCAGAACCACGATGACAAGGGCATCGTCTGGCCGCTGCCCATCGCCCCCTACCAGGTCTACCTCTGCCCGCTACAGATGGCCGATGAGGCGGTGACCGGCGCCGCCGACAAACTCTACAGCCTGCTTGAGGCAGCGGGGCTTGAGGTGCTCTACGATGACCGCAATGAGTCTCCGGGGGTCAAATTCAACGACGCCGACCTCTTAGGGATACCCTTCCGGATAACCGTCAGCAAGCGCACAGTGGCCAATGACAGTGTCGAGATAAAACGGCGAACGGAGAAAGAGGCCGAACTGGTGCCGCTTGAGGAAGCAAACAAACGGCTTAAAGAGCTTATCAGGGGATAGGCGCCAAAAGAGAAAGGGGCTTTCGCCCCCGGACACACCCCGTTGGAAATATGAATATCAGGCTCGCAGTGTCGTCCCGAACTCGGCGGCCAGCTTCTCCAGAATCTGCTTGAGCACTTTATCGGCCTCGTCGTCTGTCAGGGTGTGGTCCGCCGACCGGAAGGTGAGGCGATAGGCCAGCGACTTCTTGCCCGGCGGCAACTGCTTGCCGGAGTAGACGTCAAAGAGGGAGACCCCGCTTACCAGGGGGAAACCGCTCATTGCCGCCGCCAGTTGGTGGTGGCTTACGGCACTATCCACTACCAGGGCCGCATCCCGGACAACAGCCGGATAGCGCGGCACCGCCTGGTATCCCGGCAGGCTGAGCGTGTGCGGCAGCAGCCCCGTTAGGTCCAGCTGAAGCAGGTAAACGGGGCCGAAGATATCAAACGACTGGCTCACCGCCGGATGAACCTGGCCGACCAGGCCCAGCTTGCGGCCCTCCACCAGGATGGCCGCATGGCTACCGGCGCGAAAGTCCTCGTTTCTGCCGGGGGCATAGGTGGCGACCACTCCCAGCTTACCCAGCAGGCCCTCCGCCAATCCCTTGGCGTCAAAGAAATCAAACGGCCTGCCCTCACCCGACCAGCTCTTCTCCTGTCCTGGGCCGTGCAGCACGGCGCACAGCACCTCCGGCTCAATGGGCAGGGCATCGGGCTGCGGTAGGTATACCCGGCCCAGCTCAAAAATCCTGATACTACCCTCATCGTGCCGCCGGTTGGCGGCCACCGCCTCCAGCAGGCCGGCGCGGAGGGTGGTGCGGAGGTATTCCTGGTCTACGGTCATCGGGTTGGCCATCCTGAGCGGCATCGGTTTGGGGGAGCCGGAGACGGGCCAGAGACGCTTGAGCACCTCCAGGCTGGTCAGTGAATAGCTGATAATCTCCTGAAAGCCGGCGCCGGTAAGGTACTGCCGGACATTCCGCTTCAGGCCGATGATGGGCGCTATGTCCTGGGGCGGCAGGGTGTGGGCAAGCATGGCCGTCGGCAGCTCGTCGTAGCCGATGATGCGGGCTACTTCTTCAATAAGGTCAACATCCAGGCTTACATCCGTCCGCCAGTAGGGTGAATAGACCGTCGCCCCCTCGGTGTCAAGGTAATTCATCTCTTCATCTTCGTCACTGGCTTGCGGTATCCATTTAAAACCGAGCAGGGTCAGCGCCTTTGCCGCCCGGTCCATATTAATGTCCAGGCCGAGTAACCCCTGTAGTTTGCCCTCCTCAAGGATAATACTCCGTTGTGCCTGCTTTCCGGGGTAGACGTCTATGATGCCCTTGGCCGCCATGCCGCCGGCTATCTCCAGAATAAGCTGGGTGGCCCTTTTTACCGCCGGTAGCGTCAGCCCGGGGGCGATGCGCCTCTCAAAGCGCATTGAAGCCTCGCTCACCAGGTTCAGGCTGCGACTGGTGTGGTGGATACTGGCGGCGTTGAAACTGGCCGATTCCAGGAGGATATTCGTTGTCTCCGGGCTGACCTCACTATTGGCGCCGCCCATCACACCGGCGATGGCCACTGAGCGCTCACCGTCAGCAATGAGCAGCGTGTCCGGGGTGAGCTTCCGCTCCACCCCCTCCAGGGACACTATGGTCTCCCCGGGGGTTGCCCGGCGGACTACTATCTTCTTACCCTTTAGCTTATCGTAATCAAAGGCATGCAGCGGCTGGCCGTGCTCCAGCATGACGTAGTTGCTGATATCCACGATATTGTTTATGGGGCGCATGCCGCTGGCTATAAGCCTCTGCTTCAGCCACTGGGGGGACTCGGCTATCTTGATGCCCTTTATCAGGGTGCAGCTGTAACGGGGGCAGAGCTCCGTGTCGGCAATCTCCACCGCTATCTGCTTTTCAATATCGGCGCCCTTTTCCTCATATTCGGCATCGGCCGGTTTAAACTTCTGGTCGGTGAGCGCCGCCGCCTCCCTGGCGATACCCAACACCGAAAGACAGTCCGGACGGTTGGGAGTAATATCCAGGTCCAGAACAGCATCTCCGCGGTAGTCGGCCAGGGTA
>DAOUZU010000111.1 GCA_030665535.1 Dehalococcoidia bacterium | reverse complement strand
AGGACTTGTCTGACATACGAGTGACTTTTACATACGATACCATTGTCATAAAGGCAAATCTAGATGAACAAGATATAAGGAGGTTAATCTGACGAGATTATGTTTCTAACAATTATTGTTGACTTACTTATCATCGGTGTTGTCATAGCAATAATCGTATTCTTCGTGAGAAGACGCAAAGAACCAATAGTTACTGGCCGATTCAAAAAAAGGGAGGGAAACGTGACTGACAAGGAGAGAATGCAGGAGCAGATAACCATAGAGCTGGAGCAATCCGCACGTACCGATGCGACTGTTGTTAGAACAGCCATTGGCCTTAACGTACTATTTCTCGCTGTTAACTCCATTATTGCGGGATGGGCAGGTTCTGATGATGGCGGCGGCGCAGCGACGATGATTCTTATCGTTCTAATTGCTGTCGTTTTAGTAATCAACTGGGTGATCTCACGTGCCTTGGCAAGGGGCAAGGATAGAAGGGTAAAACTTACTGGAGCGCTTACGAAACTGTTTGATGAGGGTATGGAAGAAATCTACGATTCCTCTCTTATTGAAGGTTATAAAACTCGGTACGACATGTTTACTACTGTAGTCCTTTCTCTCGGTGCAGCAGCCGTTGTTATCCCTTTGATAGTGCTCTTTATTTAGTGTTTCCCCTGCAGATTTCAGCTCTGTGAGCCACATTTAATCACAGTCGTTTGCTGTATTATTGGCTTGCGGGCCTGAAGATGCTGCTGGAGCAGGCTGGGGTGTTATGAAGCGCAGTTCAGAGCAGGATATTGTCTATAAGCCTGGTGGCGCCTATCTTGACGGCCAGTGAAACCAGGGCCGGGGAAGAGGCCGTTTCCATCTCCTCCAACGTGGCCGGGTCGGCCACGGAGACATAGTCGACAACGGCCAGTGGCTCTTTGCGGAGGACGGCCGTCATCTCCCACCGCAGATTTGAGGCGCTTCCTTCGCCTTCCTGCCATAGCTCTCGGGCGCGGCTGAGGGCACGGTAGAGGACAGCCGCCGCTCGTCGTTCATCAGGGCTGAGGTAGCTGTTGCGGCTGCTCATAGCCATGCCGTCGGCCTCGCGCACTGTGGGCAGGGTTATGACCTCCACGCCCGGATAGAGGTCGGCGGCTATGCTGCTGATGATTATGGCCTGCTGAGCGTCCTTCTGTCCGAAGTAGGCCTTGCCTGGCCGCACCAGGTCGAAGAGCCTGGCCACCACCGTAGCCACCCCCCGGAAATGGCCGGGGCGGGAGGCGCCTTCCAGCCGTCGGCTGAGACCGGCCACCTCTACATAGCTGTCAAAGCCCGGCGGATATATCTCAGTCGCGGAGGGTAAAAAAACAATATCCACCCCTTCTTTCTCCAACAGGGTCAGGTCACGTGCCTCATCACGAGGGTAGCTGGCGTAGTCTTCGCCGGGGCCGAACTGGGTGGGGTTAACGAATATGCTGATCACCAGGGAATTGTTATCATCCCTGGCTTGTCTGACCAGGGAGAGGTGGCCTTCGTGGAGGCAGCCCATAGTGGGCACCAAGCCTACCGGCACCGGCAGCTCAAGCCTCAGGCGCTCAAGCTCGGCAGCCTTTTCAACTACTCTCATCTTCTAGCTGAGAGATGACGCTCTCGTCCATGGTGAAGCCCTGCCGCTCGGTAGGGAAGCGGCCCGACTGCACCTCATCGCGATACTGCGTGACGGCGGTTGACATAACGTCATACAATTGGGCATACGGCTTGGCGTGCTTGGGGTTGAAGTCGGGATTTAGCCCCAGAACATCGCCGATGACCTGCACCTGGCCGTCGCAGCCGGCGCCGGCGCCGATTCCAATGGTGGGGATAGAGAGCCGCCGGCTTATCAGGGACGCCAGCGGGGAGGGTACCGTTTCCAAGACTACAGCGAAGGATCCCGCCTCCTGAAGTGCAAGGGCGTCCGCCAGCAAGCGCCGGGCCGCCTCAGGGGTCTTGCCCTGAATCTTATAGCCGCCCAGCTGATTGATGGACTGGGGGGTCAGACCGATGTGGCCCATAACCGGGATGCCGCATTCAACGATACATTTCACCTTGTCGGCTACGGTGACGCCACCCTCCAGCTTAACTGCCTGGGCGCCGCCTTCTTGGATGAAGCGGGCGGCATTTCTCAGGGCATCGTCAGCGCTAAGGTGGTAGCTCATAAAGGGCATATCGCCGATAATCAAGGCCTGCCGGCTGCCCCTGACCACCGCTTTGGTGTGGTGCAGCATCTCCGCCATCGTCACAGGTATGGTCGTCTCGTAGCCCAGGACGACCATACCCAGGCTATCGCCGACCAGGATAAGCGGTATACCGGCCTGGTCGACTATCCTGGCGGTGGGGTAGTCGTAGGCGGTGAGCATAACCACCGGCTCACCTTTCCGTTTCATTTCTTTTATATGGCTGATAGTGCTGCGCATGGTCTCTCTCCTAGAATGGCACGGCTTCGGCAGCCTGTTTGATTGATTTAACATTGTTCTTGCGGTCAGTATGGATTAGCCTGGGCATTATATCGGCTGCCTCGCTTTCGGCCACCAGGGAGTAGGACAGGATGATGAGGGCGTCTCCCTTATTGGCCAGCCGGGCGGCGGCGCCGTTCAGACAGACCTGGCCGCTCCCCTCGGGGCCGGTAATGGCGTAGGTGGTGAAACGGGCGCTGTTGTGCATATTGAGCACCTGTACTTGCTCGTAAGGCAGGATATCGGCCTCGGCCATCAGCCTTGAATCCAGAGTAATGCTGCCCTCGTAATCAAGACACAGCCCGGTGACGCGGGCGCTGTGTATTTTACTCTTAAGCATGGTCCTCATAGGTTGCCTCCAATATCTTTGTCCGGGTGGGACAGAACGGCCTCAAGCCGGCCCGCCTGCTCTTCGTCTATGCTGCCCTTGGCCAGGGCGACGGGTATGGTGTTTATGCCTAGCTGGCGGTAGGTGGCCAGTACCTGAGGCGCCGCTTTCTCCAGGGCGGCCAAGTGCTTGGCGATAGTCCCCGTATCGCCGCGGGCGATGGGGCCGGTGAGGCAGCCGGGGATGCCGACGGCCTCAATGTTGCGGACAGTCCCCTTGAGCAGGGGCAGCAGGGCCTGCACAGACTGCTCAGGCGGCACGCCGAAGGTCTGCCACAGGTCGGCAGCCTGCCTGACTAGGGTAACCAGGTAGTTGCAGGTGATTCCGGCGGCGGCGTGATAGATTACCTTGTCCTTCGCTTTAAGTTCTATAGCGTAGCCACCAAGGGCAGCGGCCATTTCCTTAAGCAGACTGAGCAGCGGCTCCTC
>DAOUZU010000070.1 GCA_030665535.1 Dehalococcoidia bacterium | reverse complement strand
TCCAGCCGTAAAGCGCGCCAAAGGCGACCGGTATCTGGTTGTAGTGGCCCTTCCCTATAAGAAAGGTGACGGTCATCGGCGCTATTTCCTTCACAGTTGCTTTAATAACCATAGCCATCTCAACCTCCTTTATTATTGAATATATATAGCGACGGTTAAGACAATGATTTTCGAGGGCGTCTAGTCCCCCTTCTCCCCTTTAGCCGGAAGACTTCTTGCCGGCTTCCGCCTCCGCCACCGGGCTTATGAGGCTGATGAGCTTCTGGCCGGGGCGTGGTTTGGGAGGGTTATCGGCGGTGAAGACGGTCAGTTTTCCGCCAGGGTCGGCCACGAACAGGGGCACCGCCGTGCCGCCGTAGCGTTGGATAAAGGCTTCCCAATCAAATTCCTTGGTCAGGGCGGTTACCTTGATGACGCCCTCGGCAGAGAAACGCCGCGCCAGCTGCCGGTAGGTCATATCCGGGGAGAAGAGAAGACGGCCCTTTAAGTGCTCGGAGACGGCTTTCTGGGGGGCCGAATCGTCGCTCTCGGAGGCCAACTGGTAGACCTCGCCGCGGCCAAAAATGCCGGCATACTGGAGGACGGCCAGGGAGTTGAACTCATTATCGGAAGTCAGCGCCAGCAGGCGGCCCATACCGCCCAGGTCTATCTCGTCCAGGGTGTACTGCGAGAGCACGCTGGCATAGAAGGTGGGCAGCCCGTCCAGGCGGGCGGCGGAGATGTTGGCCCAACTGGCGTCCACTACCAGCACCTTGTAACCCTCCTCATTGAGAGAAGTGGCTATAGCCCTGGCCCAGGAGTGGGCGCCGATAATCATCACCCCCTGGGGATTGGGCTGGGCCACCTTCAACCGGCGGGCCAATGGCGAGGCGGAGAGCCCGTAAATGGCCACCGTGCCGGCGATGACGATAAAGGTAACCGGTACCAGCAGCTCCGCCTGGGGGTGACCGGCCTCCAGCAGGCGGAAGGCAAATACGGAGGCTACGGCGGCGGCGACGATACCGCGGGGGGCCAGCCAGGCCAGGAATAGCCTCTCCCGCCAGCTAAGGCCGGATTTAAGCGTAGACAGGAAGACAGCCAGCGGGCGGGCCACCAGCATCAGGGCGGCCAGGAACCAGAGGCTGTTCCAGCCGATCAGGCTGAAGCTGTCCATATCCAGGCTGGCCGCCAGCAGGATGAACAAAAAGGATATCAGCAGCACCCGCAGGTTTTCCTTGAACTCTATGATGTGCCGGACGCCGACCGTCTTCTGGTTGGCCAGTATGATACCCATTAGGGTTACCGCCAGCAGGCCGGAGTCCGCCTGGAGCAGGTTTGACGCCACAAAGGCGCCAACGGCCATGGTAAGGGTAACAGCGCTGTGCAGGAAGTCGGGTATCAGATAGCTCCTCAGCATCAGAACGACGATTACGGCGCCCAGAGCGCCGATTATACCGCCGACGATTACGGTCAGCAGCAGGTTGCCGATGACCAGCGCCGTCGCCTCCTGGGGCTCGCCGGTGATGATAACGCCGAAGACCAGAACGGCCAGTATGGCGCCGATAGGGTCGATGGTGATGCCCTCCCACTTGAGTATCGGCCCCACCGCACCGCTCGGCCTGAGGTGCCGAAGCAGGGGGAGAATAACCGTCGGCCCGGTGACCACCAGTATGGCCCCCAGCAGGACGGAGAAGGCGAAATCCAGATCCAGTATGAAGTAGGCGGCCGCGCTGCCGATAGCCCAGGTCACCAGGGTGCCGACGGTGATAAGCCTGCCGACGACGCCACCCACTCGCCGGAGCTCGGATATTCTCAGGTTGAGGCCGCCCTCAAGCAGTATTATGGCCACCGAAAGCGACACTATAGGCAGCAGCAGGTCTCCAAAAATAGCGTCCGTATCCAGGAAGCCGGTCACCGGCCCGGCGATGAAACCGAATATAAGCAGCAGCAGGATGGAGGGCAGGTGCAGACGCCAGGCCAGCCACTGCGCCACTATACCCAGAATGATAATGCTGGCCAGGCCGAGCAGGAGGTCTTCAGACATAAATACTAACCATTTTCATAAAAGCGGCGGCTGTAAGCGGGGATATTATGACGGCTCCGTCACGAGGTGACGCCGGAACCAATCCGTGGCCAGCCGGGAAACCTCCTCCAGCGCCCCCGGCTCCGGGAAAAGATGGGTCGCCCCGGGAACGATTACCATCTCCCTGGTGGTATTCATCTTCTCCGAAGCCGCCCGGTTGAATTCGATAACCTGATAGTCGTCTCCGCCGACTATCAGCAGCGTGGCCGCTCTTACCCGAGGCAACGCCCCTTCGGCCAGGTCGGGCCGACCGCTGCGGGAAACGACGGCAGCTATGTCCTGCGGCCTCTCGACGGCGGCCACCAGCGCCGCCGCCGCCCCGGTGCTGGCGCCGAAATAGCCCAGCGGCCGCCCGCCTATGCCCTTTTGCTCCCTTATCCAGTCCGTAGCGCCTACCAGCCTCTTCGCCAGCAGGGGTATATCGAAACGCAGCAGCATCGTTTTCTCATCCAGTGCGGCCTCTTCCGCGATCAGCAGGTCAAAGAGGAATGTCGCCAGCCCCACCCCCCGCAGCACATCGGCCACATACTGGTTGCGCTTGCTGAAGCGGCTACTGCCGCTGCCGTGGGCAAACAACACTACACCGTTGGCCCGCGGCGGTAGGCTGAGGTTACCTTCAAGGATGACCTCATCTACGGAGAAGCGGACGAGGTTTCCCGGTGCGCTATCACTCTGCATGGCTCCGCCTTCTTGCGGCCTCTTCGGACAGTATCCGGGCCACCTGGTCGTCCTCCACCTGCTCAAAGCGAAAATAGAACTGACCCACGGCGGCAAAGGAATATGGCGCCCGCAGGCAGACCATCTCATCTACATCCTCGGCCAGCCGGGCTATCGTCTCCTGAGGCCCTACCGGCAGGGCGGCGATGAGTTTTTTCGGCTTCTCCTGGCGCGCCGCCCAGAGGGCCGCCTGCAGGGTGGCCCCGGTGGCCACGCCATCGTCAGTTACTATAACCAGCCGGCCGGCAAGCGCCGCCCGGGGTAAAACGAGGCGGGCCTGTCGGGTGCGCTGCGCCAGAACAGCCAGCTGTAGTCCTTTTTCCCGTTCAATGTAGCCGCTGTCCACGCCCAGCTGCCCCACCAGATCCTGGTGCAGGAAAAGGCGTCCATCTTCGGCAACGGCGCCGATGGCCAGCTCCGGGTTGCCCGGTGCGCCCAGCTTGTGCGAAAGCACTATATCAAGGTCGGCCTCAATCTGCCGTGCCAGTTCCCTGGCCACCACCAGGCCGCCACGGGGGATTCCCAGCACCACCGCCCTCTGACCGCGCAGGCCGCTTAGCTCCCTGCCCAGCAACCGGCCGGCCTCTACCCTGCCCTCAAACGGCCGGTCATCATGAGATACGATGTGTAGCTTACCCACGAGGCGGATAATAACACTAAAAGCGGGTCAGTACAATAGCCATTTGGCTCAACCGGTAGCTATTAACCGGAGCAGAATTGACAAGCCCCCTCACCGTGCGTATCCTACGAAGCCAGCGGCCGGCAGGCGTAGGCCACCCTGACCCTGTTTGACGCCCCCAGGAAGGTTACAACGGTCAACCTCATGGAAGAAAAGGACGCTGGGATCAGCAAAAAGATAGCGCTGGACGGGAACAAGATGAAGTTCCCGGTGGCGTCGTTTGAGATTGTGATGCTAAAGATTAAGCTCCAGGCTTGAAAGCGCCCTCCTAAGATAGTAAGATAGCTTGAGGCAGTTCTAAGAAAACCCCCGCTTGCTGGTGGCGATTAACCCTGCCCAGTAAAGGAAACTAGTTAGTGGCCAGATATACCCCCCGTGAGATAGACACCAAGTGGCAGCAGAGATGGGCCGATGACGGGCTGTACCGGGTAAGCGAAGATTCCGGCAAGCCCAAGTGGTATGCCCTGACCATGTTCCCCTACACCTCCGGCGACCTCCACATCGGCCACTGGTTCGCCACGGCGCCTTCCGATGTCCACGCCCGCTTCAAACGGATGCGGGGCTTTAACGTCCTCCACCCCATGGGTTTCGACGCCTTCGGCCTGCCGGCGGAGAACGCCGCCATCAAGCGCGGCATCCACCCCTATACATGGACGATGCAGAATATAGAAAACATGCGCCGCCAGCTTAAAAGCATCGGCGCTATTTACGACTGGGAGCGGGAGGTTATCACCTGCCAGCCGGAGTATTACAAATGGACGCAGTGGTTCTTCGTCAAACTCTACGAAGCCGGCCTGGCCTACCGCGATAAGGCGCCGGTCAACTGGTGCCCCCAGTGCCAGACGGTGCTGGCCAACGAGCAGGTGCTAAGCGACGGTCTCTGCGAGCGCTGCGACACCCCCGTAATCCGCCGTGATCTGGAACAGTGGTTCTTCAGAATCACCCGCTACGCCGACGAGTTGATGCAGCACCAGGACCTGGACTGGCCGGAGAGCATCAAGATAATGCAGCGCAACTGGGTGGGCAAGAGCCACGGCGCCGAGATTTCCTTCGGCCTTGACGATGCGGCGGAAGACGAGATAAGGGTCTTCACCACCCGCCCCGATACCACCTTCGGCGTCACCTTGATGGTGCTGGCCCCGGAGCACCCCCTGGTGGCCAGGCTGACGACGCCGGAGAGAAAGGCTGAAGTAGAGGCCTATATAGCCAAGTCGCGCCGGCAGAGCGAGATTGAGCGCCTCTCCACAGAGGGGGAAAAGGACGGCGTCTTCACCGGCGCCTACGCCGTAAACCGCTTAAGCGGGGAGAAGGTGCCCATCTGGATAGCCGATTATGTCCTCCTGGGCTACGGCACCGGTGCGGTGATGGCCGTACCCGCCCACGACGAGCGTGACTTCGCCTTCGCCATAAAGTACAACCTGCCTGTCAAGGTGGTCGTCACCCCGCCGGAATGGGACGGCGGTAAGTTGGAAGAGGCCTATACCGGCGAAGGCACCATGGTCAACTCGGGCCGGTTTGACGGCCTCCCCAGCCGCCAGGGGATAGACGCCGTGGCCGATTATCTGAAAGAGCAGGGCTGGGGCGGCCCGTCCGTGAGCTACAAGCTGCGCGACTGGCTCATCTCCCGCCAGCGCTACTGGGGAACGCCGATACCCATCATCTACTGCCCCCAGTGCGGCACCGTCCCCGTCCCCGATAAAGACCTGCCGGTGCTGCTACCCCGGGATGCCGAGTTCAGGCCCACCGGGGAATCACCGCTGAAATACAACGATGGTTTCGTCAACACCACCTGCCCCGGCTGCGGCGGCCCGGCCAGGCGGGAGACGGATACCATAGACACCTTCATGGACTCCAACTGGTACTTCCTGCGCTACACCAGCCCGGATTATGAGAAGGGCCCCTTTGACCCGGTCCGGCTGAACCACTGGATGCCGGTAGACCTCTACACCGGCGGCGCCGAGCATGCGGTGATGCACCTGCTCTATGCCCGTTTCTTCATCAAGGCATTGCGGGACATGGGGCTGGTTGATTTCGGCGAGCCATTTACCCGCCTGTTCAATCAAGGGATAATCATTGCCGGCAAGCAGAAGATGAGCAAGTCTAAGGGCAATGTGGTCACCCCCGACGACTACGTATCCGAGCTGGGAGCAGACACGATACGTGCCTATCTCATGTTCGTGGCACCCTGGGAACATGGCGGAGAGTGGAACGATAGCGGTATCAGCGGCGTCAGCCGCTGGCT
>DAOUZU010000105.1 GCA_030665535.1 Dehalococcoidia bacterium | reverse complement strand
GGGCAGTGACATCAGCCACATCGGTGTCATCGGGTAGGGCCAGCGATACCAGCACGTAGGCTGCCTCGCCGCCCATGGCGGCGATGTCGGACAGGCCGACGGCCAGCGCCTTCCAGCCCAGGTCCGGCCAGGAGGTCCACTCCAGGTTGAAATGCACACCCTGCACCAGGCTGTCGATGCTGGCCAACTGGACGGCGGATCCGTCCTGCCAAGCGGCGGCATCGTCACCGATGTCTAAAATAAGCTCCGGGCGGCTGCCCTGGGGGGTACTGCCCAGCATCCCGGCCAGCCTGTCAATCAGCCCGAATTCGCCCAGCTCGCCAACCTTCATAGCCCGGCCATTATAGCACGCAGCCATCGGGCCGACCAAGATACGCACCGCCGCAAGGTTAGTTGCCGTCACCTTGACAAGGGGTGAGCATCAAAGCTATTATTTACCTGTTGTTTTACCGCCAGAAGCGGCTGGCTTTTGCCTTGCCGCCGGCTATTTTTAAGATATGATACTTTATTGCAAAATGCCTGTTTACACTCTCGGCCTGTTCTGCGCCACCCCTGGAGAACCTTTATGAAGAGCGCCAGCGAGCTTTCTATCGAAGACCCCGGGCTGGACTCCATTGAGGCGCAGCAGCGCAAGCAGTACATGGTTGACCTCTTCGTCACCCAGGCCAAGAACTACGATTTACACGATGATATTTACGGCCTCTACGCCCACCGTTTGTGGGTCCTCTCCCTGCTCCGCGTGGTCAAGAGCTTTATGCAGGGCCGCAGTTCGGCCCGGATGCTGGACCTGGCCTGTGGTACCGGCTTCGTCACCTTTAACGTAGCCCGTAAGCACAGCAATATTGACATTGACGGCTTTGACATAAGCCCGGATATGATAGCCGTCGCCCGGGAAAGGTATGAAAAGGGCTTCAAGGAACGGGATTTCAATTTCTGGGTGGGGGACTCCGAAATCGCCTACGCTGAAAACAAGTACGATATAGTCACCACCAGTTTCGCCTTCCGCAACTTCGCCAACAAGAACCTGGCCACCGAGAATGTCTTCAAGGCTCTTAAGCCCGGCGGCGTCTTCATTATCCAGGACCTCACCAAGCCGGAGCGCCAGCCGCTCAAGGGCCTTTACCTGTTCTATATGAAGAGGATACTGCCCGTTATCACCAGGATGCTGGGCACCGAGAAGACGGCCGCCGCCTGGCTGTATAAATCAATCCAGATGATGCCCCGTAACGCCGAGCTTAAGGCCCTGCTGGAGAGCAAGGGCTTCGGGGGCGTCTACTATAAAAGCATGACCATGGGCATCGCCTGCCTCGTCGTCGGTTATAAGCCCCAGGAGCAGGCGGCCCGATGAGCAAAGCTATGAGCAGTGTCGCTGATACGCCGATAAGAGACCCCGGCCTTGATTCCCCGGAGGCGCGGCAGCGCAAGCGCTATATGGTGAAGCTCTTCGGCTTTCAGGCGCCCAAGTACGATTTTCACGATGATGTCATCGGCCTGGGCATCCATCGCTGGTGGGCCAGGGATATTAGCAAGGTAGTCGGGGAATTTATGCGGGGCCGCAGTTCTGCCCGGATGCTGGACCTGGCCTGCGGCACCGGTTTCGTCACCTTCAATGTGGCCAAGAGGTTCGGCAATATTGACATTGACGGCTTTGACATCAGCCCGGAGATGGTGGCCGTGGCCCGCCAGAGGCAGAAAATGGGCTTCAAGGACAGGAATATAGAGTTCTGGGTGGGTGATGCCGAGTTGCCCTGTGGAGAGGGCCGTTACGATATCGTCACCACCTGTTTCGCCTTCCGCAACTTCACCAACAAGAGCCTGGCCACCGAGAATGTCTTCAAGGCTCTTAAGCCCGGCGGCGTCTTCATAATACAGGATATGACCAAGCCGGAGCGCCAGCCACTCAGGGCTGTTTACCTCTTTGCCCTCAAATACCTGCTACCCATCCCGTCCAAAATACTGGGGACGGAGAAGGGGGCCGCCCGCTACCTCTATAACTCGGTGCAGCTGATGCCCCGTAACGCCGAGATAAAGGCCCTGCTGGAGGGCAAGGGTTTCGCCGGCGTAAGCTGCAAGGGCCAGACAATGGGAATGGGCTGTATAGTCGTCGGTAATAAACCAGGGGTTTGAAATGATACATGAGACTCAGGCAAAAACAACGGGCATAGAGACGCTGAGCTACGATGTCGGCGGCGGCAACGTCAGGAGCATCTACATCGGCAGCAACACCCTGGAGGCGCTGCCCAAATACGCCGGGGGGCTTAAGGCGGACAAGTTCTTCATCATAAGCGATACCGAAGTAGACGGACACCTGAAGGAAAGGGTAAAGGGTATACTGGCGGGCGTTGCCGAAACGCACCTTCTCTGCTTTCCTGCCGGCGAAAGCTCAAAGACCCTGGCCACCCTGGAGACGGTAGCCGCCGAGGCCCTGGACGCCGGCGCCACCAAGAGCAGCGTCATCGTCTGCCTGGGCGGTGGTGTCGTGGGCAACCTGGGCGGACTGCTGGCGGCGCTCCTTTTCAGGGGCATCCGCTTCTTCCACGTCCCGACGACGATGGTGGCCCAGATTGACAGCGCCATCGGCATCAAACAGGCGGTCAACTACCGCAAGGGCAAGAACCTCTTTGGCCAGTACTATGCCCCTGAGTTTGTTTTCATTGATTTCGACACCATAAGGACCCTGCCGGAGAGGCATATCAAGGCCGGCCTGGCCGAGTCCATCAAGCACGGCCTGTGCCAGGATATGGAGTTCTTTGACTATATAGGCAGCCACGCCCCCAATTACAGTTGGGAGGTTGTTGACCGCATCGCCCGGCGGACTATTGAGCTGAAGCTGGAGCTTCTGAAGCTGGACCCGCTAGAGGGCAAGCTTGACCCTCAGCTTGAACTGGGGCATACCATTGGCCACGCCCTGGAGATAATTGTGATGGGCCGCTTCCTGCACGGTGAGGCCATCGCCATCGGTATGGTGGTTGAATCCAGGGTATCCTGTGCCATGGGCTTTATGGAAGAGGGGCTGTGCCGCCGGATAGAGAACATCTTCCGCCGAGTGGGCCTGCCCACCAGGGTTCCGGACGATGTATCCGCCGACCAGATTATAGAAATCCTGAAATATGACAACAAGAGGAAAACGGCTAAGAATGACTTCTTCCTGCTTGAGGACTTCACCAGGTTCCACCGGACGGATGGTAGTATTGGCACAAAGGTGCCCGAGGCAGTCCTGAGGGAAGTAGTTGCCAGCTGTTACTAGCGAGCAGATAACATTCGGCCACTGGCTACAGGCGGCGAGGCTGAAGTTCTTGCCCCAGGGTGTAATGCCCGTGTTTCTGGCCGCCGCCATCGCCTTTTCCGGGGACACTCTCCAGCCGGCCAATCTGGTCATCGCCCTGCTGGCGGCAGCCGCCCTTCAGGTGGGCCTTACCATGTTTAACGATACGATGGACTTCATCTACGGCACAGATAGCAAGCCGACGGGGATAAAAAATCCCTTCTCCGGCGGCAGCGGCGTCCTGACCAGCGGCCTTATCAGGCCCCGGCAGGCCTTCAGCGCCATCCTGGCGCTCTATTTCTTCGCCCTGCTATGCACCATTTACCTTTCCCAGGAGGTGAACATAGTCGTTTTATGGATTTCCCTCGTCGGGGCGCTCATCTCCGTATTATATTAGGCCAATCCGCGCCGGTTTTCCTAACATGGCATCGGTGAGCTGATTATTTTCATGGGCTACGGGCCGGTGGTTACCGCCTGGGCCTACTATATACACTCGGCCCAGATTACCGGGGAGATACTGCTGATAGGCGCCGTGCCCGGCCTGCTGATGTGGACGATGATTCTCATCAACGAGATACCGGATTACGAGGAAGACAGGGCCGCCGGCAAGAAGAACATCGCCTACCGGCTGGGGCCGAAGAACACCAAGAACCTCTTCATTGCCTCCCTGGCGGCTGTATATATCTATCTGGCTATCCTGTTGATAGCCGGC
>DAOUZU010000049.1 GCA_030665535.1 Dehalococcoidia bacterium | reverse complement strand
ATGGTGGGCGGTACTGGATTTGAACCGGTGACCTCTGCGATGTCAACGCAGCGCTCTAACCACTGAGCTAACCGCCCGTATAACTATCCCTTGTCTAGGGTAAACGCCAACTGGCCCACTTGCCCTGGTCTGCCTCATCATTATAGGCCTTCTTCGGCGTCATACCCCTTGCGGCTAGCGCCGCTAGGACTGCCTTGGTGATATCCCCGACTATAAAGGGCGCTGCCCCCAGGGCCAGTACAGCGCCGATACTTTCCACGCCGACTGTGGTATTCATCCACAACCCCAGCCAGATAAGCCCCGGAACGTAAATAATAACGAAGTTGGCTACCAGCATAAGACCCAGCATGCTGGTGAAGCTGCGTGCCCTTATGTATTTATCCGTAAAGTATCCCAGAAAAAGGGCGGCCAGTATGAAGCCGATGATATAACCGCCGGTAGCCCCCAGCCCACTGGACATGCCGGTAAACCAGGGTATCCCGGCGATACCCAGCCCGCCGTATATACCCAGGCTTATACCGCCCCACCAGCGGCCCAGCAGAACGCCGGCCAGCAGCACGCCGAAGGTCTGGCCCGTTATCGGCACCGGGCTCCATGGAATAGGAAACCTTACCTGGGCCAGCAAGCCGATAGCGCCGGCCACAGACAAGGCCAGCACCAGCTTCCAGGGTATGCTCAGTTCATACCGCCAGCGGAAGTAGTCGTATTTTACCTGGTTAATGCTGGCCACCAGTTCCATGCTTGCCTCCGAAAACTTCTAAAAATGGGCCCGGATACTACTTTCGGGCGACTCCCGGCTTGCTGTTGCCCACCATAGAGATATCTGTGATTTTGCCGCAATGAGGGCAGGTGAGACTCATCATGACCGGCTGGCTCATCACCCGCTCAACAACGGCCGATACCACCGAGTCAATATTATCCAGGCGCTGGTCCAGCATATCCAGCTGCTTTTTTATATTGTCAATTGTGGCTGCCAGCTCTTGTCCGGCGGTGCGGGGATCTTTCTGGGCCACGTTTATCTCCTTGCCAGGACGTATTGGGCTAATTATAAGTAACGGCCAGGGCTATGTCAAAAGCCGGGCGGGGCGGCCAAATGCCTGTTATGTATTGATTTGACAGTTGCCGAGGGGTATACTTGGGCTAACAAGTAGCGGGAAGAAAGGAGACGCCGATGCCTGAAGTAGAAATCGGACATGTGTCTGACTTCTTTGCTCACCCCGTTGTGGCTGGCATAGACCTCACCGGGAAGATCAAAGCGGGCGACATAATCCACATCAAGGGCCATACCACGGACCTGGAGATTACCGTCGATTCTATGCAGATTGAGCACGCCAATGTTACCGAGGCCAAGGCCGGTGCCTCTATCGGCATCAAGGTGCCGGAGCGGGTAAGGCGGGGCGACAAAGTCTACAAGGTCAGCTGATAGAAAAACGCCGGCTGACCAGCTCATATCACTCGGTTGTAATCCAGGGCGAGCCGGTGTTACTTATTGCCACCCGGCAACATGCGCCCAACCCTCATGACTACTCTACCGTGCCTTCGCGACCCCTCGGCCTCTAGCCGATAGCCTTTACCAGGTTGGCCATCTCAATGGCCTGCTGTGCCGCCCCGAAGCCCCGGTTGCCCATCTTGGTGCCGGCACGTTCAATGGCCTGCTCCAGGGTATCGGCCGTAATCATGCCGTAGATGACAGGCAGCCCCGTCTCCAGGCCGATGGCGGCGATGCCCTTGGTAACCTCGGCGGCTATATGGTCGGCGTGGGGTGTGCCGCCGCGAACTATCGCCCCCAGGCAGATTATAGCGTCATACCGCTTCGTGGCGGCCATTTTTGAGGCGGCCAGCGGTATCTCAAAAGCACCGGGAACCCAGGCGGTATCTATATCGGCCTCGGCTACGCCGTGCCGGAGCAGGGCGTCTCTGGCCCCGCTAAGCAGCTTTGATGTAATAAACTCGTTGAACCGGGATATAACCACCCCCAGCTTCAATCCTTCTCCTTGCAGCATACCCTCAAAGTTCTTGCTCAATTTCGCCTCCTTAGCTATTTTTGGGCGCCGGCCCTTCGGGCACTTCCAGAAGGTGGCCCAATTTTTTCTTCTTTGTTTCCAGGTAGCGACGGTTGTGCCGGTTTGGCGTGACGATGATGGGCACGGTGTCTACCACGCTTAAGCCGTAGCCCTCCACTCCGACCACTTTGCGCGGGTTGTTGGTTAGCAGTTTAATCTGGTTCAGGCCCAGGTCCGCCAGAATCTGGGCGCCGATGCCGTAGTCACGCAGGTCCGGCTCAAAACCGAGTGAGAGATTGGCCTCCACCGTATCCTGCCCTTTATCCTGAAGGGCGTAGGCGCATATCTTGTTGTGAAAGCCGATGCCGCGGCCCTCCTGCCTCATATAGAGTAAGACGCCGCGTCCCTCCCTGGCGATAGCCTTCATGGCCAGGGATACCTGCTGGCCGCAATCACAGCGCTTGCTGCCGAAGACATCGCCGGTAAGGCACTCCGAGTGCACCCTCGCCAGCACCGGCTCTTCGCCAGATATATCACCCATCACCAGGGCCAAGTGCTCGCCGGGGTCAATATCGCTCTTGTAAGCCACCGCCAGAAATTCGCCGAATTCGGTGGGCAGCTTCGCCTCGGCGATGCGGTGCACCAGCTTCTCGGTACGGCGGCGGTAGGCGATGAGGTCGGCCACAGTGACAATTTTGATGCCTTGCTTTTCGGCCATCACCTCAAGCTCCGGAAGCCGCGCCATTTCACCGTCAGGACTCATAATCTCACAGACGACGCCGGCCGGATATAGACCGGCCAACCGGGCCAGGTCAACGATGGCCTCGGTGTGACCCGCCCTCACCAGAACGCCGCCATCACGGGCGCGCAGGGGGAACATATGCCCCGGCCGGGCCAGGTCTTCCGATGTGGTGGCCGGGTCTATAATGGCCTTGACCGTCGCCGCCCGGTCGGCGGCGGAGATGCCGGTGCTTACCTTGTGCTTAGCCTCAACGGAAACGGCAAAGGCGGTGGTGTGCTTGGAGGTATTGTCCGTCACCATCGGCGGTAGTTTAAGCTCATCCAGCCGCTGGCCGACGACAGGCATACAGATAAGCCCCCGGGCGTGGGTGGCCATGAAGTTGATAGCCTCCGGGGTTACCTTATCGGCGGCCATTACCAGGTCTCCCTCGTCTTCTCTATCGTCATCGTCGACGATTATGACGAACCTGCCCGCCTTTATATCTTCAATTGCCTCGGGTATGGTTGAAAGTGTCATAAACCTCTTCCCTCTGGGCTAGCCTACCAGAAAACCGTGCTCCCGTAAAAAATCGGCTGTCACCCCGCTCCGCGCCGATTTGGTTAGCTGCTCCACGTACTTGGCCATGATATCCACCTCAAGGTTGACCGTATCGCCCACCTGTCTCTGGCCGATAGTGGTGCGGCGGCCGGTGAAATCCACGATAGAAACCGAAAAGGAGCCGTCACACCTGCCGGTTACGGTCAGGGATATACCATCCACAGTGATAAAACCCTTCTCCACGATGTAGGCCATCACCTCCGCCGAAGCTTCAACCTCAAGCAGCCTGGCCTCCCCGTCCCTACGGACGGCTCTCACCCAACCCGTGGCATCTATGTGCCCCTGCACCAGGTGGCCTCCCAGCCGGCCGCCGAGGGCCAGCGCCCGCTCCAGGTTTACCTCGTCGCCGGCGGCCAGGCGGCCCAAGTTGGTACGCCGCAGTGTCTCTGGCATCACGTCCACCGAAAACGAGCTATCATCAAACCCGATGACTGTCAGGCAGGTGCCGTTTACAGCCAGGCTATCTCCCAGCTGGAGGCCTTCCAGCACATTGATGGCAGATATAACCAACCGGCCGGGGCTGGCCCGGGTAATCTTGCCTGTCTCCTCAATTATTCCGGTGAACATCTCTATTCTTTATTCCTTAACGACATAGCCGGTTATCATAACGTTATCGCCTAAGGTGGTGAGACTTACCCTGTCCAGCTTAACCGCCTCTGCCACCATTTCAACTCCCCTGCCGGCCACCGGTGTCGGGGCCTTCCCGCCGCCGATGATAACCGGGGCGATAAAGGCGGCCACCTTGTCCACCAACCCCAGATCAAACATAGAGCCGAGCAGGATACCGCCGCCTTCCACCAGCAGGCTGGTGACATCACGCCCGGCCAGGTGCTGGAGCAGCTTTTCCAGATCTACCATGCCTTTCTCTGAAGGCAGTGACACTACCTCGGCGCCGACGGCGGCTAAGGCCTCAGTCTCCACCTTCTTAGCCGGACTCCCCAGCGCCAGCAGCGCCCCGCCGGGGCCGTTGAAAACATTGGCCGTGGGCGATATGCGCCCACCGGCGTCTACGATTACGCGTAACGGCTGCTTCTTGCCGGTGCCGCCGCGGCCGTGGCCGCTGCGGGCGGTAAGGTGAGGGTCGTCGGCCATAACCGTGTTGGCCCCCACCATAATAGCGTCACAGGTGTAGCGGATATTATGGGCTAGCTGCCGCG
Organism: Dehalococcoidia bacterium; assembly: GCA_030665535.1. Taxonomy (GTDB): domain Bacteria; phylum Chloroflexota; class Dehalococcoidia; order Dehalococcoidales; family JAUXAE01; genus JAUXAE01. Next base: position 2,412 of record DAOUZU010000049.1, on the reverse strand, counting down.
CCTCCTGGCTGGAAATCCACTTAGAGTCACCACTTCTGGTGGCTATCTTACCGTCCAGGCTCATGGCGTACTTGGCGATGACAAAGGGCAGGCCGGTGGTAATGTACTTGATGTAGGCCTCGTTTAGCTGGCGCGCTTCTTCCTCGTGCTCACCCAGGTATACCTTCAAACCGGCTGCTTCCAGTGCCGCCTTGCCCCTCCCCGCTACCAGGGGGTTGTCGTCAAGAGCGGCCACATGGACCTCGCTTATGCCGGCTCTTGCTACCGCCTCCGTACAGGGCGGCGTGCGCCCGAAGTGGCCGCAGGGTTCAAGGGTGGTATAGAGGACGCCGCCGCGGGCCTTTTCCCCGGCCTGCTTGAGGGCCACTATCTCAGCGTGGTCGGCGCCGGGCAGCTGGGTATAACCCTGGCCGACGACATCGCCCTCTTTTACCACCACCGCCCCTACCGCCGGGTTCGGGCTCACCTGGCCCAATGCCAGGCCAGCCAGCGAAAGCGCCTGCGCCATATAGTCCATTACGAGGCCATTCTAGCACCCCGCTCCGGCGTTGTGCAAACCTGACCGGCAGGGTAAGGGGGGCTGGTTTTGTACCAGCCCCCCTGATTGAAACCGAGTATTATCCGGCCGTCTAGCTCATGCTGTAGACAACCTGGACACTAAGGCTAACCTCTGTCTCGCCGGGGCTTATGGTCGTAGAAGACCCCTCGTCCAGGAAAGCGCGGTCAGCGTATATATAGGGGATATAGCTGCTGCCCTCGCTGATATAGGTCGGCTTACCCAGGTTCATCCCGGCCAGGTCGACCAGTTGCTGGGCCTTGGCCTTGGCGTCGGCCATAGCTTCAGCTCTAGCCTGCTCCAGATAGGCCGAAGTGTCATCCACCGTAAAGTAGATGCTGTTTATGCGAATGAAATCGCCGGCGGCGGCGGCAACGGCGTCAATTATCGTACCGGTGTTTTCCACATCCCTGATTTTAACCGCTACCGTGTTGGTCACCCGGTAGCCGACTATCACCGACTTCTCCTTCTGGTAATCCCATACGGGGTAGATGTTGTAGTACTGGGTCTTGATGTCGGTATCGGCCACGCCCCGAGCCCTAAGCTCGTCTATCACCGCCTGCATAGCGTTAGCCGCCTGGGCCTGGGCCTGGGCTACTGTTTCCGCCTGCACCTCAACGCCCAGGTTCAGGTTAGCCACGTCCGGCACTACCGTCACCGAACCCTCTCCCGTCACCCAGATGCCCACATTCTGTTGGCTAAAGATGGTGGTGCCGTTTTCGGCGGTAACCTGTCCGGTGCTGCCGGCGGCGCCGACGGCCAGAACCACCAGCGCCAGTGCCGCTACTATCAGTAAGCTCTTTTTCACTCTTGCCTCCCTTTGGCATTTTTGCCGCTTTATTTAATACACTATATATAACGCCGCAAATCCCTTTTGGTTAGCCGCCTCTCCGATAATTGGAAGGATGGCCGGCAATGGGTTATAATTAGGCCCGCCGTAAGGAGACCGCTTTGAAGAAGCTCGTCATTGAGATTATCGGCACCCTGCTGGCCGGTATAGCCATATTTGTTCTTATTAACATCTCCGTCCAGTACTCCATTGTCGAAGGCTCCAGCATGGAACCCAACCTGCACAACGGCCAGAGGCTGCTGATTAACAAAATCGCCTACAGCAATCCCCAGCGGGGCGATATTATCATCTTCCCGCCACCCCACATAGCCAATTCGGAGAAAGACTTCATCAAGCGCATCATCGGGCTGTCCGGCGAGCTAATAGAGATAAAGGACGGGGTGGTCTACATCAACGGCGTGCCCCTGGACGAGCCCTATATCGCGGATAATGCCAGTATTACTATGTCGCTGACGCTGATACCGGACGGCCAGTATTTCGTCCTCGGCGACAACCGTGGCAACAGTTCAGACTCGCGCGGCGGCTGGACGGTGCCGGAGGAGGACATCGTCGGCAAGGCGTGGCTGTCTATCTGGCCGCCAAGTGAGTGGGGGCTGGCACCAAACTACGATCTACAACCGGAGCCAGGCGACCAGGCGTTCTTTTTTCCCAACGCCGAGGCAGAGCCGGTGGCCGGCTAGCCTGCAGGGAGTATGCCATAGATAATGTAGCCGCCATTTTTGACAAGACCGGGGCCATCCTCAAAGGCCATTTCCGGCTCACCTCCGGACGCCATACGGCCACCTACTGGGAGAAGTTCCGCATTCTGGAGCGCCCGGAGTACACCGAAGCCCTGAGCCGTATGATTGCCGGCCACTTCGCCGGGCAGGACATTGGCCTGGTCGCCGGGCCCACCACCGGCGGCATAATCCTGGCCCACGAGGTGGGCAGGCAGATGGGCCTGCCGGCCATCTACGCCGAGAGGCAGGCCGGGGGCCGAGCCTTCCGCCGCGGCCTCAAGCTGGCC
>DAOUZU010000114.1 GCA_030665535.1 Dehalococcoidia bacterium | reverse complement strand
GCTTGGCCACCACCTCGGCCTCTAGGCCTATGGTAAGACGGTTGAGCCGCACCAGGGGGGTGTTGCCGATCAGCTCGGTTGAGTCGGCGGCGATGCCCCGGGTGAGTTTGGGGATGGTTACTGTTTTATAATGGAGTTTGTCAATCATACTCGGCTTCATCCACGACCCGTCCGATCCAGTTCAGGTATTCCTGGCTGCCGCCGACGATGGGCAGGGCGATTATCTCCGGATTATCGTAGCTGTGTATCTCCCGTACCAGCGTTACAACTTCATCCAGCAGCGAGGCGGCGGTCTTGACAATCAGCAGGCTCTCGTTCTCGGCGTCAATCTTGTCCTGCCACCAGAACTGCGAGCTGACACCGGCTATAATGTTGGCGCAGGCCACCTTCTTCTGTTCCAGCAGCGCCTGGGATATCAACCGGGCTTCTTCATCGTTGGCGGCGGTGATGAAGACGGCTACATATCCGGCATCTCCTGCGGCCACGCTACGGAACCTCCAGCATCCTGTCTACAGCCGCCCTGGCCCTTAGGCGGATGTCCTCGGCCACTTTTATCTCCGGTTTTTGCGACTCCAGGGCCCAGTATACCTTTTCCAGCGTAATCAATTTCATGTTGGGGCAGGTGGCCTTCTCCGAGGCGACGAAGAACTTCTTGCCCGGGTTCTCCTTTTTCAGGCGGTGGATTATACCCGGCTCGGTACCCAGTACCAGCTCGGCAACGTCCGTCCGGCGGGCATATCGTATCATACCGCCGGTGCTCAGGGTTTCATCAGCCAGGGCGATAACCTCCGGGCGGCACTCCGGGTGGACGACCACCTTTGCCCCCGGGTGCTCCCGCCGGCGCTCTGTTATGTCCTCCGGCCTTATCTTCACATGGGTGGGGCAATAGCCGGGCCAGAGGTGCATGCTTCTTCCCGTCTGGCCCCGGACATAGTCCCCCAGATACTGGTCGGGCACGAATATTATATCACCGCCGTTAAGGCTTTCCACCACCCTGACGGCGTTGGCCGAGGTGCAGCAGATATCAGATTCCGCTTTGACCTCTGCCGTAGTGTTGACGTAGCAGACGACACTCGAGCCGGGAAACTGCTCTTTCATCTCCCTGAGACCGGCGGCGGTAATCATATCGGCCATGGGGCAGCCGGCGTTCACATCCGGCAGCAATACCTTCTTTTCGGGGGACAGGATGGAAGCCGTCTCGGCCATGAAGTGGACGCCGCAGAAGACGATAACCTCCGCCGTGGTGGCAGCCGCCCGCTGGCTGAGCTCTAGTGAATCACCGACAAAATCGGCGATGTCCTGCACCTCCGCTATCTGGTAGTTGTGGACCAGGATGACGGCCTTCCGCTCCTCCTTCAGGGCGGCAATCCGGGATATCAGCCCGGCGTTCTGGCTAGTCATCGGCGGTCACCCTTTCACTGTGGCTGTAGACATTCATCCGCCGCCCCCGCACGAAACCGATGAGGGTTATGCCCAGATCTGTAGCCAGTTTCACCCCCAGGTCCGTCGGCGCCGACTTGGATATGATAACGGGCATATTTCTCCTGGCTACCTTGAGCAGTATCTCCGAGGATATACGCCCGGAGGTGACGATGACGGTATCTTCGATAGAGATATCCTCCAGCAGGCAACGGCCGAATATTTTGTCTATGGCGTTGTGGCGGCCGATATCCTCAGCGAAGGCCACTATCTCCTGCCCGCGGCACAGGGCGGCGGAGTGGACACCGCCGGTTGCCCGGAAAAGCTCCGAGGCCTGCTGGAACCGCTTCATCAGGGTGAAGACGCCCCCGGCCGATATTCTTACCTGAGACTCCACCGGGGCCTGGTCTTTTACATCAGCGGCGCTGTAGAAGGAGGCCCCCCGCCCACAGCCGGAGGAGATGAAGCGCTTGAAGACGAGATCGTCGGCCAGCGGTGAGGCCTCCGTAGACTCCACCCGGGCGATGCCCCTTTTATCATCCACCAGCAGCCGCTTGATTTCGTCCTTGCTTGTAATGAAACCCTCGGAGGCCAGGAAGCCGACGGCCAGATAGCCCAGGTCAGCCGGTGTGCAGAGCAGGGTGACCAGCTCGTTGTCATTGAAGAGAATGGTCAGCGGAAACTCGCGGGTGACCACGTCCTCCGTTTCAGCGCGGGCGGCCTCGGTGACCTTGATTATCTTCAGCTTCTCGGTGTTATCCATCGCCTTTTTCCGCCGGTTTAACAGCATATATCATCTGGAACATCCCACCCAGCACCGGCCGCCACTCCTTCACCTTAAAACCGGCCGCCTCTATCTGGAGACGAAGACCATCCAGCATCATCCGGTAGGCGTCCGCCTCCTCAAAAGTACGCACGAATGTCCTTATGGCCAGCCGGGGCAGCGGGCTCTTGGCTAGATTAAAGTCAAAGACGAACAGGCCGCCGCCCGCCTTCAGGGTGCGGTACATCTCCCCCAGGACCGCCTGCCGCACGCCTGCCGGCAGCTCGTGCAGGCCGAAGGAGACATACTCCTTATCAAAGCTATCCGGGGCAAAGGGCAGGCTCTCTACATCGGCCGTTTTAAAGGTGGCCGAAAGGTCGGCCACCTTGCCGTGGGCCTTGGTTATCATAGCAGCGGAGAGGTCAACGCCGGTCACCCGGCCCTTTCCACTCAGCCGCCCGGCCACCAGGGCCGTCAGCGTCCCCGTGCCGCAGCAGACATCCAGCACTTGCTCCCCCGGCCGGGGGGCGATGAAGTCCACGAAGCGGGCGCGGTACCTCTTTTCACCACCGAAGGGTAGAAAGAAGAGCCCCACCAGGAAATCATAGAACCTCGAAAACTTCCGCCAGCATTCCGGTTTGTAATAGACGGGAACCCCGGCGCCGACCTTCTTCGACCAGTCCTGGCTCACAGATCCAGCCCTACCCTTTTTCACCGCTGAGGGCACCATAAAAAGCCTTCCAGAAGGGATCAACAATGGGGTGTATCAACTCCTCTTCTTTACCCTGCCTGACCAGCACCATACCCCGCTCCGGTGGCGTCATCTCACCGACAACAGAAGAGGGG
>DAOUZU010000124.1 GCA_030665535.1 Dehalococcoidia bacterium | reverse complement strand
AGATACCTGGGCAACCCCCTGGTCTACTGCGGCACCGCCGGCATAATGCCCATCGGTTGCGCCCGTATGGGCCGGCAGCAGCCCGGCGACCTGATTGTGCTGGTGGGCGGGCGCACCGGGCGCGACGGCATCCACGGTGTCACCTTCGCCTCCGAGAAGCTTACCGAGAAGTCCACCGAGCTTTCATTCAGCGCCGTCCAGATCGGCAATCCCATCGTAGAGAAGAAGATGATAGACACCATCATCCAGGCCAGGGAGCGGCGTCTCTTCCGCCGCATTACCGACTGCGGCGGCGGCGGGCTGTCTTCCGCCGTCGGCGAGATGGCCGAGGAAACCGGCGCCCGCGTCTACCTGGAGCGGGTTCCACTCAAGTACGCCGGATTATCCTACTCGGAAATATGGATTTCCGAGTCCCAGGAGCGGATGATACTGGCCGTGCCGCCCGGCTCCCACAACGAGCTGCTCAAGCTCTTTGCCGCCGAGGATGTAGAGGCCACCGTCATCGGCGAGTTCACCGATGATAAGAGGCTCAAGCTATTCTACCGGGACAACCCGGTGGCCGACCTGGATATGGCCTTCCTGCACGGCGGCCTGCCCTGCCTTGAGCTTAAGGCCACCTGGACGGCACCACAGCACCCTGAGCCTGATTTTAAACCGCCGCCGGACCTGGGGGAAGAGCTTAAGAATATACTGGGCGCCTGGAACGTGGCCTCAAAGGAGTGGGTAATCCGCCAGTACGACCACGAGGTGCAGGGCTCAAGCGTCCTCAAGCCGCTGGTGGGCGTGGACGAGGACGGCCCCGGCGACGCCGCCATCATCCGGCCGGTGCTGGACTCGGCCAGGGGGCTGATTATATCCAACGGCATCAACCCCGACTACGGCGACATCGACCCCTACTGGATGGCCGCCTCGGCCATAGACGAGGCCCTGCGACAGATTATCGCCGTCGGCGGTGACCTGGAACGGGTGGCCTTGCTGGACAACTTCAGCTGGGGCAACACCAGCCGCCCGGAGAGCCTGGGGGCGCTGGTGCGGGCCTGCCAGGCCTGCTACGACATGGCCGTCGTCTACGAAACCCCCTTTATTTCCGGCAAGGATAGCCTGAACAACGAGTTCTACTTCGAAGGCCGCACCATCTCCATCCCCCATACCCTGCTCATCTCGGCCATGGCGGTGATGGAGGACAGCGGCAAAGCCGTTTCCATGGACTTTAAGGAAGCCGGCGGCCTGATCTACCTGGCGGGCACGACCTACAACGAGCTGGGCGGCTCCCACTACTTCAAGGCACACGGCTTTACCGGCAACGCCGTACCCATAGTCCGGCCCCAAGCGGCCAAGGCGCTGATGGATGCCCTGAGCCAAGCCACCCGGTCGGGGCTGGTGAGAGCCTGCCATGACTTGAGCGAGGGCGGCCTGGGCGTCGCCCTGGCCGAGATGGCCTTCGCCGGCGGGCTGGGGGCCAGGGTATTCCTGGACAAGGTGCCGCTGGGCGAGGCCATAGCGCGGGAGGACTACATCCTCTTTTCCGAATCAAACAGCCGCTTCCTGGTGGAGATAGCTCCCCGTGACAGGGAGAAATTCGAGCGGATTATGGGCGATAGCCCCCTGGCCACCCTGGGCCATGTCAACGGGGGCCAGAGTCTGGAGATATACGGCCTAAAGGACAACAAGGTGGTTGATGAGCCAATCGCCGAACTTAAGGAGGCCTGGCAGAAGACATTCCGCTGGTAAGAGCTATGAGCAAAGTGAGAGCGCTGGTGCTGCGCGCCCCGGGGACAAACTGCGATGCCGAGACCGCCTTCGCCTTTGAGCAGGCCGGCGCCGCCGCCGAACTGGTGCACATCGGCCAGCTTATTAGCGGCGCCAAGAGGCTGGACGATTACCAAGTGCTGGCCGTCCCCGGCGGCTTTACCTACGGCGACGACCTGGGCGCTGGCCGGGTGCTGGCCAACGAGATAAGGCTCACGCTGGGGGCCGATATTGAGTACTTTATTGAAAAAGGCCGCCTCATCCTGGGTATCTGCAACGGCTTCCAGGTGCTGGTGAAGACGGGTATCCTGCCGGGGCCGCTTACAGACCAGCCCCGGTTGACACTGGCCGCTAACGACTCCGGGCACTTTGTGTGCCGCTGGGTCTACCTGAGGGCAAACCCCAAAAGCGCCTGTGTCTTCACCAGGGACATAGAGCGTCTCTACCTGCCGGTGGCCCACGGCGAGGGCAAGCTGGTGGCCCCGCCGGATGTCCTGGCCGGGCTGGACGCCGC
>DAOUZU010000068.1 GCA_030665535.1 Dehalococcoidia bacterium | reverse complement strand
CAGTACCATAATGCCCTCGTGGCTCTCCGAGATACCCAGCTCCTTTTCCGAGCAGACCATGCCGCCGGACTCAACGCCACGTATTTTGGCCGTTTTTAGGGTAGACTTCCGGCCGCTGCTGGGGTCTATGAGCTCGGTTCCAGCCGGGGCGAATGCGACTTTATCGCCCACGTTCAGGTTGGGTGCCCCGCAGACGACTGTCGGCTGGCCGGCGCCGGTGTCCACCGTAACCAGGCGCAGCCTATCGGCGTTGGGGTGGGGCTTCACATCCACTATGCGGGCGACAACGATGCCCTGCCAGCCTTCGCCGACCCTCTCAATGCCCTTAACCTCGCTGCCGGACATCGTCAGCAGATCAGCCAGTTCGCCGACAGGCAGCTTTATTTCTATATAGTCCTTAAGCCAGCTTAACGGTATCTTCATTTCCTAGAACTGCCTCAGGAATCTTAAATCTCCGCCGTAAAAGAGGCGGATGTCATCAATGCCGTAGCGCAGCATAGGCAGACGCTCAATGCCCATACCGAAGGCGAAGCCGCTGTATACCTTGGGGTCAATATTCACCCTCTCCAGCACCCTGGGGTGAACCATGCCGGCGCCCAGTATCTCAATCCAGCCGCTGGCGCCGCACAGACGACAGCCGCTGCCCCGGCAGACGGCGCACTCTATGGCCATCTCCACACCGGGCTCCACAAAGGGGAAGTAGTCAGCGCGGAAGCGGACTTTTCTATCCTTGCCGAAGAAGCGGCGGGAGAACTCGTAGAGGGTGCCTTTAAGCTCGGCCATAGAGATGCCTTTGTCCACGGCCAGGCCTTCAATCTGATGAAACATGGGTATGTGGGTGGCGTCGGTGGCCTCGTAGCGGAAGACCTTGCCCGGCACCACTATCCGCAGCGGCGGCTTGGTCTTCTCCATAAACCTTATCTGCATAGGAGAGGTATGGGTGCGCAGCAGCATCGGCCTCTGGCCGCCCTCTTTTTCGTAGTCCACCCACAGCGTGGCCATAGTGTCCCGGGCGGGGTGCTCATCGGGGATGTTCAGGGCTTCAAAGTTATAGTAGTCCAACTCCACCTCCGGGCCTTCAAGCACCTGAAAACCCATAGAGGCAAAGATATCGCTTATCTCATAGATAATCCGGGTGACCGGATGCAGCCGTCCCACCGGCGGGGTGCGTCCCGGCAGAGTCACGTCCAGGGCTTCATCCCCGGCCAGCGAGACCATCCGGGCCTTGCTCAGCGCCTGCTCTTTCTCCGCCAAGAAGGCCTCAAGCCCGGCCTTGACCTCGTTGGCCCGGGCGCCGACGGCCTTCTTCTCGACCAGGGACAGCTCACCCAGGCGGCGCAGCATGGCCGTTAGCTGGCTCTTCTTGCCCAGATAGCGCACCCGCCAGTCCCGGAGAGCAGCGTCGCTTGCAACGCCGGCCAACTCGCCGAGGGCCTGTTTATTCAGGTGTTCAATCCGGGTTAGTTCGTCCATAATTTAGAAGCGGGGGGAGATTTCCCACGAATTATAGGCCATCGCCCAGCGAACGGTCAAGGCTAAACAGTGCCAAAAGAAATGAGGGGCGATTAATCGCCCCTCATCGGTAGTTCAGTAGGTGTAGTGGAAGTTAAAGCTCGCCCGAAAGCACCTTCTTCTTCAGTGTCTCCCACTCGGTGGTGGTTAGCACGCAGGTGTTCTCATCCTCGCCAATCTCGACGCGGTCATCGCCTATCTTGACTACCGGGCAACAGTCTCCGCTACCACAAAGGTTTACAATCTTCATCTGGTTCACCCCCTTCTCCATTATCAAGATACATATAATTATACAATATTTATCTTGATAATACAAATTAACCGCAGCTAACCGCCGTCCTTCAGGTAGTCTATGGCCCACTCCACTAGGGCTTCGCCGGTAAGCTCAAGGGGAACGTCCGGCGTTACGCCCTGGCCCTCGATAAGGTTGCCGTTGGGGGTCAGCCAGCGGGCGATGGTCAGGTAAAGACCAGAGCCGTTCAGCTGGAACAGGTTGTTGACGCTGCCCTTACCGAAGGTGGTGACCCCGGCGACGGTGGCCCGCCCGTGGTCAGCCAGGGCACCGGCCAGCACCTCGCTGCCGCTGGCACTGTTGCCGTCAACCAGAACGACCATCGGTAAAGCGGTGGTGATATCCTGGTTGGTTACCTCAATAGTCTCCCGGCCGCCTTCGTTATCCACCACGGTGATGACGACACCCTGGCTCAGGAAGCGACTGGTGACGTCTACTACTGTCGATAGTAGGCCGCCGGGGTTGCCGCGCAGGTCAAGGATAATGGCGACGGCCCCCTGCTGCCGGATGCTCTCCAGCACCGGGCCGAGCTCTTCGTTAGTCTGCCCCGTGAAGCGGCTTAAACGAATAAGGGCTATATCACCCCTCATCTCAAAATGGACGCTGGGCTGGGTTATCTCTTCGCGGATAACGATTATCTCCACGGCCTCTGTATCACCGGGGTGGCGAACCAGCAGGCTGACGCTGCTCCCCTCGGGGCCGCGGACGAAGGCGACTACCTCAACCAGGCTCAAGCCCTGCGTGGAGCGGCCGTCCACCTCCAGTATGACATCGCCGGCCCTGATGCCAGCCCGCTCCGCCGGTGAGCCGTCAAAGGGAGTGATGATGTTTATTTCCCCGTCGCGCAGGCCCACCTCGGCGCCGATACCCTCATACCGCCCCTCAAAGCTGGCCAGGGTCTGCTCGTAGGCCTCCGGGTCCAGGAAGGCGGAATAGGGGTCGCCGAGGTAGTCCACCATGCCGTTTACAGCCGCCTCGGCCAGGGCGGCCGTATCCAGGCCGTCCTTCTCCACATACTCGTTAACCAGCAAGTCCCAGGCGCGGGCTACGGTGCCGAAATCGTCGCCGGCCGCCGGGCTCAAGGTGCCCAGCGCAAAGCCGGCACCGAAGGATACGCTCAGGCCGATTAGAAAGGCCAGGGTTGCGATTATTATCTTTGCTCTCTGTGTCATCTGCCTGCCCCCCCGGTGGATTAAGTAACCCGCCCATAATAATGGAAAAGCCCCAGGATTTCATCCTCAGGGCCGTTAACAGCTTCTCTAAAGGGGATTATCAGCCGGTGGCCTTTGTTTCCCGGTGGTTGTTGGCCGAGGTGACCGCCTCCACCAGGCTGGCGGTCTCTTCAATATCGCACAGGCTCAGGGAAAGCCCCGCCTGGCTCAACTCGGCGTAGCCCATACCGCGGAAGAGGCGGCGACCCGCTACCCAGCACATCTCATCATAAAAATCAGGCCACTCTTTGCCGCAGCGCTGCTGACAAAAAGAGATGAATTCGCCGGCTACAGAACTATCGAGGGGTTGCACAACAAGCAGGATTATACAACGGGCAACACAGGCCGGGGGCAAACCGGCTGAGGGGGGTTGGCGGCCATTAGGAAGGCTGGTTAATACCTGCAAATCCTGGCTGATTGGCTCTTTTTAACCGATTTCCAGCCGCTAAGTCTGGGGCCGAAAATATTTTGAAACGTGCTGGAATAAAAGAAGGTCAAGCAGACCTGTAAGCCGAGTTCTGTACTCCATTGCTGGAGCGGTGACCATCTATCTAGCCCCGGTGTTACCACCGGGGTCAAGCGGCCAACCCGGGGACAGGCCAGGCGCCCTTAAGTCCCTCTATTTGGCCTTGCTCCGGATGGGGTTTACCCAGCCGGCCAGTCACCTGGCCGCTGGTGAGCTCTTACCTCACCATTTCACCCTTACCCGCACCGGCTAAAAGCCGGCCGCTGGCGGTGTGTTTCTGTGGCACTTTCCATAGGGTCACCCCTCTGGGAGTTACCCAGCATCCTGCCTAGTGGAGCTCGGACTTTCCTCCCGCCCAGGGCGGGCGGTCACCCGGTCTACTTGACCTATATATAGTCTAGGGCAAGGGGCGGCCCAAGTCAACGGGGGGCTTAAAGGGCGGCGTTGGCCAGCCCATCCGCCTTTTTGTTGCGGCTGCGGGGGATATGGCGAATATGAAAGCCGTCCAGGCGGGCGATGAGCCGCTCCGCCCGCCGAAAAAGAGGCTTCAGGTCTTCATTCTTGACGCGGTAATGGCCCTTCAATTGCTTCACGATAAGCTCCGAATCTGAATAGAGCAGCACCTGCCGGGCGCCGTGCTCCAGGGCCGCCTCCAGGGCGGCGACGACCGCCCGGTATTCGGCCTGGTTGTTGGTGGCCCGGCCGATGCGTCTTGAAATAGTTATCACCGGCCCCGCTGCGCCATCCTTGATTACGGCGCCGATGGCCGCCGGCCCCGGGTTGCCCTTGGAGGCACCATCTGTGTATATTACTGCCTTTTCCATATAACTAAGCTAGTGGCCCAGGAAGATTATGCGGCCGCAGCTGGTGCACCTTACCAGATCTCTACCCCGGGCCCGCTGCAACCAGGCAGCGGTAAGGGAGATGCCGCAGCCGCGGCAGGTGCCCTGCGCCACCCTGGCTACCGCCGGCCGCTTCTGGGCGGCCAACTGGCGGTAGAAGGTGACCGCCGCCGCCTCTATCCCCGGCAGAAGCTCCTCCCGCCTCTCTTTCAGTCCGGCCAGGCCGGCCTCAAGCTCTTCCTTCTCCTTTGAAAGCCGGCTCTGCTCAAGCCGCCACTGTTCTTGTAGTTTAGTAAGCCCGTCGTTAGTCCTGGCCACCGCGACCGAAACCTGCTCAATCTGCTCCATAATATCCAGGTCTTTATCCTCCAACTGGCCGCTCCTGGCCCTGAAGGAGTCTATCTCCTGCTGCAGGCTGGAAAGCTCCTTGGGGTTCTTGATGCGACCGCTGTAGAGGCTTTCTCCGGCCGCCATTTGCCTGGCGCTAAAGTCTTCTATCTCCGCCTCAATATCACGCTGGCGGTGCTCAAGCTGCCCCAGCTTTTCCTTCTCCCCGTCCCGACTGGCTCTGGCAGCGACCACCGCCGTATCGTCACCGAGCTGGTTGGCTATCCCGGCCAGGGCTTGCTCTTTGGCGGCCATCTCGGTCTCCAGCTCCTGAAGTTTGTAGAGTTTAGCGGCGGTATTCATTGGCACACCTATTCTATAGTAGCCGGCTTTTTATGGCAATCTGCCGGCACGCTACTCACCGCGGGGGGCCGCGCCGCGCCCTGAAAGAGGTTCCCCCTCTCCTTTTGGAAGAGGGGGAACCGGCTTTATACTTTACGGTTGCGCTTAGTAGGAGACGCTGCGACGGCCCAGCCAGAAGCCCAGTGCCAGCAGCCCCAGGCCGCCGACCACGCTGAGCGCGATGATGGCCCATAACGGCAGGTCCAGGGTGAAGCCAACGGTGAATGTCCCCGCCGACCAGGCGCTCTCATTGGCGGCGCCGTCCACAGCCTTGACCCGCCAGTGGTAAGGAGCGTCCCCGGAGACCGATTCCAGTTCCTGGGCCTCGGTGAGGGTGAAGTCGGAGGCGGTCAGCCCCGTCTGCTCCATTACCAGGGTGACGAAACCGGCGTCTGTGCTGAGCTGGAAGGTGTAAGTCACACCGCTGTCATCGGTTACATCCTGCCAGTCAAAGATGACCGGCTGCTTGGCCTTGGTGGCCTCTTCCGGCAGCATCAGCGCTGGTGCCGCCGGCGCCTGCTCCTCCATAAAGAAGGTGAATGTATTCCTGACACCAGTGGCATCGGAGACGGTTATGGCGTGGCCGCCGCCGGCACCCTCCGGGATACTGAAGGTGACGGAGAAGACGCCAGCATCACTGGTGGCGGTGGCCAGGGTAACCGCAGCGGTGGCGTCGGTGATGGTGATGGTGCCGGCGCTATAGCCGGTGCCGCTGATGGTCAAATCCATGCCCACATGGCCCGGCAAAGCCTGGCTGGTGGTCTGGCTGACGGAGGTTGTGGCTATAACGGTGACTGTAGCCGTGGCGACGTTGGTGCCGTCGCTGACCGCGACCGTATAGTTGCCCGCCTGCGTGCCGGGGACA
>DAOUZU010000050.1 GCA_030665535.1 Dehalococcoidia bacterium | reverse complement strand
ATAGCCGCCAGCACCACCAGCAGGCCCGGCGGCACCACCCACCACCAGTAGCCGGCGTAGACGGCACCGGTGGAGAAGCCGCTCTCCAGAATCTGCCCCCAGGTGGGGATGGAGGGGTCGCCCAGGCCCAGGAAGCTTAAGCCGGCCTCGGCCAGGATAGCGCCGGGGGTGAAGAATATCATCTGGGCCAGCACGAAGGGAGCTATCTGGAAGAGGACATGGCGGAACATAATGCGCATCTTGGAGGCTCCCAGTGCCCGGGTGGACTCCACAAGCTGGCTGGAGTTGGCGTGCAGCACCATTGAGCGTACCATGATGGTAAGGCCGGGCCAGCCGAAGATAATCAGGACGAGAATTACCAGCCAGAGCTTCTGGCCGATAATAAAGGCGAAAAAGATAAGGATGGGCAGCAGGGGTATGTTGGCCATGATATCGCTGGCGCGCTGGATTAAGGTATCCGTCTTGCCGCCCAGGTAGCCGCTGGTGATGCCTAAAAAGGTGCCGATGATGGTGGTGGCTATGGCCGTAGACAGGCCGATGAGCAGGGCGATGGGAAAGCCGAAGAGGAGCCCGGTGGCCAAGTCCCGTCCCTGGGAGTCGGTGCCCATCAGGCCGTACACGGAGCCGCCAAGTACGAAGCCCACCTGGCCGATGCTGTCACCGGGGTGGGTGAACCTGGTGGCGGTGATAACGGTGTAGGTGCCTTTGAGGACACTGAAGCCCGTTCCCGTCCCATCAGGGACGCCGAAGATAACCTCGTCTATGTGGCCGCGCAGGTCGGCGGAGTCTATGTTCAGGTCGAACTCTTGCTTGAGAAAGTCGGAGACATTGAAGAGCACGGTGCTGTCGCCGCTCAGAAAGATGCGGAAAGGCGAATCTTCATAGCGGGTGATGGGGAAGCTCTCCGCTGCCGAGGGCCCGGGAACGACATGCCTTAAAAGGAGAATCTCCTTGCCGTCGGGGCGGATGATGGAGAGAGAGATTACGGGTGAGCGCTCGTTGAAGGTGACTTCGCTAATAGACCAGGAGGTGAAGGTAGGGAACTCGTCGTAGGCGTAGTCTATCTCAAAGCTGTGGCTCTGGAAGGTTAGGCCGTTGACAGTTTCAGATGCAGACGGCTCTTCGGCGTTGAAGGTTGTGTGGGACACTTTGTCGGTGCTTGAAAAATATTTCGTCCACACGGGGGGAACGCTCTTGGGATTATCGGCCCACTCGGCGGGGTTGTTCCACAGGCGGGAGCCGAAGTCCAGCGGATAGGCGACGATTACGTAGAGAGAGACGACCACCAGCATAATGAAGAAGGCGACCCCGGTGCGGCCGGACTTACTTGACATAAGTACTCTAAGTATCTCTCTGAAATTCATCGTCAGGCGTACCTTATGCGGGGGTCAAGTACTAGGTAGAGTATCTCCAGGATAAAACGGGCGATGATGTAGATAAGGGTGAAGATGAAGGTGAGGGCGACGATGACGGTTTCATCGGCGGCCAAAATGGCGTCGTAGTAGAGGCGGCCCATACCCGGCCAGTTGAAAACCGTTTCCACCAGGATGGCGCCACCTAGGGAGGCGGCCAGGCCCAGCATCAGGCTGGTGACGATGGGTGGGGCGGCCACCCGCAGGATGTGGCGCCTTTCTATAACGCTTTCCGGCAGGCCCTTGGCCCGGGCCACGGTGACGAAGGGCTCCTGGGCGGTGTTGAGCACCATCGTGCGGACGGAGTAGGCCCAGGCGCCGAAGGAAACCAACACCATGGTGATGATGGGCAGGGCGGCGTGCCACAGCTGGTCGCCGAAGCGGGCCAGCCCCCCCTCCGGCGGCGGTTGGCTGAGCATACCACCTGATGGGAAGATATCAAACTGGAAGGAAAAGAGAAGTATCAGGAAGATACCAACCCACCAGGCGGGCAGGGCGTAGGAGAGGGCTAGGAAGAGGCTGGAAGTGCGGTCCATCCGGCTGCCGGCCCGGCTGGCCAGGCGCGGCCCTATGGCCAGCCCCAGGATGGCTGTTATAACGGAGGCGGTGGTAATCAGGATTATGGTGTTGCCCAACCGCTCGGTGACTATGTCCGTGACACGGCTGGAGCCGTCGAAGCTGCGGATGGTGCGCGCCTCGCCCAGGTCAAAGGTAAGCACCCGCCACACGGCGGCGGGCAGACGGGAATACCAGGGGTTGTCCAGGCCGTAGAAACTGACCAGCTCCAGGCGGCGCTGCTCCAGGGCTTTCTCCAGCTCCACCGGGTCGCGGATGGTCTCAGCAAGGGACTGGCGCAGGCCGCGCATCTCCTCGTTGACGGTGGCCTGGAGCATATTGTCCGAAAAGCCGGTGGCACCGAGCGTAACCACCACCAACAGGAGAACTATGAGAAGGACGCCGAAGAGAGTCAGCCCTCGTATCGCCAGTTTGGCAATGAGTGGTGACATGGCCGTCCTTAAACTCTATTTATCCCTCTGGCGCCGCTAACCCGTCTCCTTGGCCCGGCCGCCCCGCAGCACGAAGTAGGCAATGCCGCCGGCCGCCAGAATGGCCAATGGTAGTATGATGACGATGGGGGAAAGGCCTCCGTCGCTATCACCTGAGGAGGGTGGCGGTGTTGTGCCGTTGTCCGACGGTGGCGGTTCGGTGCCGTTGCTGGGGGCGGCCCCCACCACGATGTCCGCGCGGCGCTCCGCCAGTGAGGATATGGAATCGCTGTAGGCCGTAACGTACAGATAGTAGAGGTCTCCGGTCAGCATCCCCTGGGTATCCTGGGCGGAGAGGTTGATGGTGAAAGTACCGGCCGTTGTATTGATGGCGGCGCTTGATTTCATAACCGTGCCCGCTGCCGGGTCGAAGAGAAGATAGTCAACCCCCAGCACGCCGGGGCCGGCGACTTCAACCGTGATAGAAGCCGTACCGCCGGGCGCTACGGTGCCGGTGTTAACGCTGTTAATCTCTATTGCCGGCGAGGCGCCGTAGTACCACTCTCCCGCCTTGAAGGGGTAGCTGGGGTCTCTGAAGGCTTCCAGTTCGGCGAACTGGGCCGCCGATTCGAAGTCTACCAGCATGTAGGGCCCGTTGGAGATGACCATCAGGCCGTACTGGTCGAACCAGTCTATAGCCGCCTGGTATCGGGCCATAGCCTCTGCTGGCGTCACCAGGGGCACGGAGTCAATGGTAAGGGCCGCCAGCGGCAGAGTGCCGTCATCTCTAAAATCACGCAGGGCGTTCTTCACCAGCCTGGCATGCCCGTCGTTGATAAGGCTGAGCCAGTCTGCGGAAAAGCGCTGGGCGGCGGTATCGGTGTAGTAGGCCTGTCGGTCTGCAAAAACGACCTCGTCCATAGCCGCCAGAACCTCCCAGGGCATAGAGAGCGAGGCGGGGACCGCGTAGGAAGCGATGTAATCGTCCACGAAGTGCCAGAAGTCTATGTAAACCTCCAGCGTGTTTTCGTCCACTATGCGAAAGCCGCGGTAGAGCTCAAGCTGCGGTTTTGAGGTGGTGGCGATGGCGAACTCGATGTTGGCCTTGTCCTCGTTGTAGACCATATCAAATGTCTGGAAGATAGAGTAGATGACGTCGGCCATCGTTATCGGCTGGCCGTGATGCCAATTGGAGCTGAAGTAGTCGGAAAGGTCAAAGGTGACCATGCTGATGGCCTGGGTGCCGGCGCCGACGGATGAGAACTCACCCGCCTGGGCGTTCCACAGGAAGGCGTTGGCGGGGACGTCAACCTTGCCGATGGGGCCGGCGCTTTCCACATCATACTGAACCCGGAAGGGTATCGGTATGCCGGTGAAGGGGTGGCTGATGATGAGAGGGTCGGTCATATTGCGCCAGATGTCATTTGAGTATATATCGCCGAAGCCGCCCACCGGATTCCAGGTGCTGCGCTCCGTCCAAATCCACTGGCTGCCTATGGTCAGTTCGCTCTGTCCGGGCAGGTAGGCGTTTCGGAACGTCAGCATGCTCTTGGGGCCGGAGGCGGCATCCTCGGTGATGCCCTCAATGCCGGTGATAGCCGGGAAGCTGTTTACCACCGTGACTACCCACAGGCGCACCGCTTCCTCCATGCCCATCCGCGTCATATCCAGGTAAAGGTCGTTCCGCTCGTTTACATCGCTGAAATCGCCGGTGAATATCTGCTTGCCCAGCTCATCCAACTGCTCGTTCTCGTACTGCCAGAAGCCGCTTTCCTGGAATCCAGGCATGTTGCCCAGCCAGGGGGCGTACATCTGGTTTATCAGGCCGTAGTCATAGCGCTCCGGGGAGCCGCGCCCCCAGCCCTCGGTATACATGTGCCAGCCGAATAGCTGAGGGTCATTGCCATAGACGGCGTAGATGGCTGCGGCGAATTGCTGGTAAATGGGGATGACAAAGAAGCCAAGCTTGTCCATCTCGGCGCGGACGAGATCGCCGATTTCACGCCGTTCGTCCTCAACGCGGATGATAAAGCGTATATCTATGCGCTGGCCGTTATAGTGCCAGTAGTCGTCCACCAGCTGGGCGCCGGCGGCTGTCATCTCGGCGGTAACAATCTGCTGGGCCAGCTCTGGCTGGTAGGAGATATTGAACTCCCGCACCAGCGGGTTGACGATGCGGTAATCGTAGTCAAAGTGGCTGACATGGGCCAGCATAGGCTCGGCCATGCCCTTGTATATTTCCTGGGCGATGAAATCACGGTTGATGACGTAGTTAAGGGCGAACCTTACTTCCTCTATGGAGAGCGGGTTCAGCTGGCCGGCCACGGCCGGCGC
Source organism: Dehalococcoidia bacterium (assembly GCA_030665535.1). Lineage (GTDB taxonomy): Bacteria > Chloroflexota > Dehalococcoidia > Dehalococcoidales > JAUXAE01 > JAUXAE01. The sequence goes on along the minus strand of DAOUZU010000050.1, from coordinate 2,173 downwards.
TGGATTGAGGAATAAGGAAAGGGAAGTGGCCGGGGCTTGGTATACCTCTATACCAACGTTGCCCTCTAGCTGCTCGGCGGCCAGCGTTTTGAGGCTGTAGATGTACATGTCCATATCACCCTTTTCAAGGGATGCCGGGGCGATATCCACATGGAAGGCTTTGAAGTAGATGGTATCTGTAGCCGGCCCCGGGTTCTGGTGGGGCGGGTCGTAGCTCAAGACCGGCTGGATAAGAGCCGTAGCCAAGAGGATAAGGGCCAGCGCCAGGGCCAGCACTCTGCCCCAAGGACGGAATAACCGTTTTATTAACATCCTGCCCTCCCCTGTTAAAGAGGTATTCCCTTTGTTCAGCTATTTATTGGCGACGGTCCGTAGCCGGTACCAGAGAGCGCCCGATGTGGCCAGTGTTATCAGCAGGGCGCCGGCCAGGAGGGCCGTCAGCCAAGAGAAGCTGTCATCGGTGGAAGTCTCGTCGGCGACGGGTGTCTGGTCAAGGCTTAGTTCATCCAGGCGGGTGCTGAGATCGGCCATTTCCGTCTGGAAAGAGTCAAAGCCGAACTCGGTGAAGAATGAGGCGGCAGCCACGTTGCCCGAAATATCCCTGACGATGACATCCCTGGCCCCTTCGCCGCTGATGGGGGCGAAGATGGTGGTGGTAAAACCGCCGTCCTTATTGGTGAAGCTGGTAGACGTCAGCACGCCGCCGACATCAATGAATATCTCAGTTTCCGGCTGAAAGTTGCTCCCCTGGATGGTTACGTCCCGGCCGGAGGGGCCGGAGGGTGGCGAAAGGAATATGGTGGGGGCTGGCATCAGCCTTTGGCGGGCGAAGGCAATCTTCTGGTTAAGGCCGGTTACCTCACCCATACGGCTGTCGGCCCAGACCATATAAACATCATCGGCACTGGCAGCTATGGAGAAGTAATCGCCGATAAAGGAGCCGCCGGGGAAGGCAAAGTTGGGGTTGGAGGGGAAGTCGCTTACGCGGCTGTTGAATTCCCAGGTCTGGCCGTTGTCCGTAGAAGTGGAGTAGTAGATATGATAAGCCAACTCGGAGGGGTCGTCTCTGGTATCGGCCCACATCATGTGCAGATCTCCGGACGGGTCGGTGCTGATGGAGGGGAAGAACTGGAGGTGATTGGTATCGTCATCATTAACACGTACCGGCTGTGACCAGGTGGCGCCGCCATTGGTGGAGGCTACCATGAATATATCGCCGGAGTCAGAAGGCCTGTCCGACGGATAGGCGGCATAGGTGATATAGAGTTCGCCGTTGTGGCCTACCGTTGTCTGGGGGAAACCGGTTCCCCACAGGCGGAAGGAGGCAGAGCGCGGCAGGATGTCCAGCTCCAGAAACTCGGCCGCCATCTTGCGCTGGGAGAAGGTCTGCCCCCGGTTGGTGGAGGAGGCCACCCATATCTCCGCGTTGCCCTTCCAGGTGCCGTCGTTGCCGGAGTCTATGTAGGCAACGTGGACGGTGCCATCCGGGTCTACCATCGGCTGGGAACCGTGCACCAGGCGGCCGGGGATATTACCCTGGGGATTGATATTCACTACATGGCTCACCTGAAGTGGCGCTGACCAGGTGGCGCCACCGTCGCTGGAGCGGACCATTTCAATAACGGCCCTCTCCTCCACTATCTCAAGGGCCGGCAGCTCGTCCAGCCAGGCCAGGGAATAAACTTCAACAAACAAGGTGTAGCTGACGTAGATAATTTCTTTATCCGGGTTAGTCGGATCCGGGCCTATCGTAATCCAGGGCTTGTCAACGAAGTAGGTCCATAGCTCCCCCCGGGATTTCTCCCCTTCGGGGACCTGATAGCTCTGGGTGAAAATCTCACCCGGTGAGGCCACTACGGCGTTCTCCCAGGTATAACCGCCGTCATTGGAGCTGCTGACATCTATACCCGCCAGCAGCAGGTTGCCCCAGATACCGCCCAGCTGGAATTCCTCTATGCTCACGGACATCTGGACGACATAGACATTGCCCTCAGAGTCGAAGGCGGTTACCGGATCGCCAACACCGCTGTACTGGCCGCGGGGAATCTTGGGCTGGTTGGGGCCATCCCAGGTGGCGCCGCCGTCAATGCTCACATAGCTGGTGACGCCGGGGAAGTTATAGTCTATCATGGCGACCACGAGGTGGTCCGGGTCATTGGGGTTGACCGAGATA
>DAOUZU010000064.1 GCA_030665535.1 Dehalococcoidia bacterium | reverse complement strand
GGCCAGGCTCATAGCGAAGGCCAGGCAGGTGGGTACGCCACACTCGCCGCAGTTGGTCTTGGGCAGCCATTTGAATATCTGTATTCCGGTTAGGGCCATACGTAGTGCTCCTTTCCTACATTAACGGGTCTTACATTAATGGGTCCATGGTTAAGGCCGGGTGCTGCTTCTCCTGGAGGAACGCCATGATTTCCTCTTCGGTAGTTCCTACAGTTTCGTCGGCCACCCTCTCCAGCAGGTCGGGGATGCCGAGCTCTTCGGCCCTGGCGTTAAACCTTTCGGCAATCTCTTCCTTGAGCATCTTGGGCATCCACACCAGCCGTTTGATTCCGCCCTCGGCGGCCACGAATTTGCGCTGGCCGATGTTGTATTTGGAATGGCCGACAAAACCGGGCGTGGAGATACCGCCGCCGATAGTGCCGGCCAGGGTGGTGAACTTCATACCACTGGGCGTCATACCCATGTACTCCCGGTTAACCGTCATCAGGCCGTTGGCCATGGGCAGGATGGCGGCGATGCACTCCATACAGCCGCAGGAGGTCATCGGGTCCTGGATGATGCTGTAGAAGTTGTAGTGATCCATCTTGCCGCGCGATGTCTTGAAGACGAACTCATTGACGCCCTTCCACTGTCCCAGGTGAGAATCAATGACTTCACCCTTGGCTACCGGCTGATTGGGCCCGGTGGGGCTTATCTCATAAGCGGCCTTGCAGTCCATCCAGTTGTAGGAGCCGCAAAGGCCCGTCCTCTCTGGACTGATGACGCAGACATGGCTGGGGGCGAAGGACTGGCACAGGGTGCAGGAGTAGTACGTATCAGTGGTCTCGTCGGTCATGCCCTCTATGCGGGCATCGCGGACGGCATAGGCCTTTTTAGCCATGGCCACTATCTCCTTTACCTTGTCCTCCTCGGTGTAGATGGTGACCTGGAGCTTGTCAAAGATGCGGCCGAAGTCCTGGTGCAGCTTGGCGTGGAGGAGGGAGCCTATGTGGGCTATCTTGAAGCCTTTTTCCACCGCCGATTTGCCGATTCTAATCCAGGCGATGTCCCGCTGGCCGATGTGCATCACTCCTTGGGCGTAGTTGATGAGGTGGTGTATCTGCCGTTCCAGGATGGGCTCATAGTCCTCCTGCATTTCACGGCCGGCCACCTCGACAACAATGGCCATAGGCAGCTTGGTGCCGGCCTCCACGTCGCTAACCTCCGGGCCAACGACGCTAATCTTGCCGTCCTCAACCTCGTCCATGCGTTTGGAGGTGGCGAACTCAACCATCATGGTACGGCCGCCGCCGCACTCCAGGTATATCTCCTCACCGCGCACCCTCTCGCCCTCGAAGGCGGGTCCGTAGGCCACCGGCACCGGCACATCGGCCACGGCAACCTTGAGCCCCCTGACCTCTATGGCGCGGGCCACTATCCTGTCGTGGGGGACGTTGGAGACGACATGCTCATAGGTGGTGATGCCGCTGGGCAGAACCTCCGGTATTGGCGTATCGGCGATAATGGGGAAGCCGAAGTTGATGGCCCCGGCGGCATTGGCGTACCATTCGTCGGAGACATAGCCCAGGGGCATGGCGAAGGCGAAGGTGCGATCCTTGTTGTATATAAGCACCTTGCGGAAGTCGCCCGGCTCGACACCGCCGAATGACAGGGCTACCCTGGTGGCGAAGCCCATGGCGAAAACAACCGAGGATATATCGGGACCGAAGGAGACCAGCCGAGTCGGCCAGCCCACCTGCACCCCGGTTTCAATCAGCTGCTCGGAGAAGCGCTGGCCGTCGTTTTCGGCGGCCATGAAGACATAGAGGTTCTTCTGCTGCAGCTCGATGGCGATGCTGGCGGCTATTTCCTTGGTAGGAGCGGCCCCCAGTATGGCGGCAAAGCCGGGGGCGGTGCCGTCCACGAACTCAATACCTCTCTTCCTGAGGATGACATCGTCAGCGGCGCCCAGCCAGATATTGTCTGCCGTGGGGCTTTCAGTCTTGGTGTAGAAATTTGGCTGTTCCAGGTATCTTATCGCCTCTATTATCTCCCCGGCGAACAGGGTGGCCATGCCGGCGTCCAGGGCCGGCGCTAGATAGGGAAGGGGGTGCTCCGCCCGCACCGGCGGCGGCAGCAGGGAATGACAGCGCTTGAGCACCTGTTCCAGGTCGCCGAGCTTGGTAACCTTGATACCCAGGATGCCGTAGATTACCGGCAGGTAGTAGGCGGTGTTGGGGAAGCCGATTTCCTGTTTGCCGCCGTACTTTTCCATGACCTTACGCCACTTCTCATCAGCCCGGCCTATTATTTTGTGGGCGCCCCTTATGGCCGCCGAAGCGATTATCTTTGACATATTCTCCGTCCTCTATACTTAATATGCAGTGCCTAGACTGCCTCCAGCTCCCGTCTCATTTCCATATCGTAGAGAACCCTATCCCGGGCCTTGTCTATACCCAGGGCCTTACGTTTCTTGTCTATATGGGCAATCATGAGGTTGGCCGCCTTTACCGCATCCGGCTCGAAGTCCCACATTGCGCCGTATATATCCTCAAACTCCTTGAAGAGCAGGTCGGTAAGCTCCTGGCTGCCGGTGGTCGGCCAGGTGACGCCGAAGACGGTGTAGACGCCGGAGGCGACGAAGTACTGGCCGATGGCAATGGCCTTTTCACTCATCCACTCCGGGCCGGCTCCCGCTACGGGAAGGTCGCTGATGTCGTCGCCCAGGCCGCCGTCCTTAACCATGGCCGTGGCGGCTATCAATATGCGGCTGTTATCAACACAGGAGCCCATGTGCAGCACTGGCGGGATGCCCACCGCTTCACATACCGAGGCAAGCCCGGCGCCGGCGTACTTAGCCGCCGCTTCGGGTACCATCAGGCCGGCCATAGCGCTGGCCATAGCGCTGCAGCCTGTCTGCAGCACCAGGACATCGTTCTTGATTAGCTCTTTGACCATAGCGATATGAGCCTCGTTATGGCCTACCCGGGCGTTGTTGCAGCCGACGACGCCGGCCACTCCCCGGATTCGGCCGTTGATTATGTTATCGTTTAAGGGCCGATAGGAAGAACGGAAAAGGCCGCCCAGCAAGTAGTTGACCGTCTCGTGGGAGAAACCGGCGATGAGGTCTGTCTTCTGCTTGGGGATGGCCACGTTAGTGCCCCTCCTGGGGAAGTTATCGATGGCCACCCTGAGTACCTCTTTAGCCGATTCCATGGCCTTGTGCTCGTCAAACTCGATATGCATTGCGCCGGGCATCATGGCCTTGGCCGAAGTAGTTATGAGCTTGGTGTGGTAGCACTGGGCGATGTCCGGCAGCGATTCCATTATGCATTGGACATCCACCACCATGGCGTCCACGGCGCCGGTAACCAGGGCCAACTCCTGCTGCATAAAGTTTCCCGCCAAAGGTATGCCGTGACGCATCAGTATCTCGTTGGCCGTGCAGCACATGCCGGCCAGGTTGATGCCGCTGGCACCCTTCTCCTTGGCTAGCTTGATTATATCCTTGTCCTGGGCGGCGGCGGCCAGCATCTCGGAGAGAAGCGGCTCGTGGCCGTGAATGACGATGTTGACCTCGTTGTCTTTGAGCACGCCCAGGTTTATCTGGCCCAGCACCGGCGTGGGTGTGCCGAAGAGGATATCCTGAAGCTCGGTGGCAATCATACTGCCGCCCCAACCGTCGGCCAGTGACGCCCGCACCCCCTGGCGCATCAGGTTGTGGTATTCCTGGTCGACACCGGCGCTGGTGCGGTGCATTGCCTCTACCACCTCCCTGTCAATGCCCCGCGGGGCGACGCCCTCTTTGCGCCATATCTCCTGCCTTTTAAGAGGCGCCTTCTTCAGGAAAAGAAGCTCACCCTCCTGCCTGCCGAACTCGGCCATAGCCTTGTTGCCGACATCAACGGCTATTTCCTCGATGGTGCGCTCACCAATCTCCACGCCGAAGTCAAGGGCAACCTGCATGAGCTTCTGCTCGTCGCGTATCTCGTAGCCGGGGGCCTGCCCCTTGGCAGTGGCCAGAAACAGCTCGGACACCGCCCGCCCGTGGTCGGAGTGGGCGGCCGTACCGGCGGCTATCTTACGCACGAAGTTGCGCGCAGCGATGGTCTCGGCGGTGGCGCCGCAGACGCCGCGCCGCTTTCTCTTATCTTCCGGGGTTTCCTTCCTCCCCTTGGGCAGGGGGACGCGGCAGGGCCCCATGCTGCACATTATGCAGCAGTTGCCCACCTCGCCGATGGGGCAGGGCTTCATAACCGCCGCCCGGTCAAAGGCCAGGCTGACATTGTCGCCGCAGGCCTTCTCCAGCATCTCCAGGCTGGCCTTGTCTATGCTTTTTTTCTTTTCACTATCCGCCATTGTTCCTCCTCCAAAGTTCCAAACTATTCCACCGCAAGCTGGTCAATCATCTGACGAACCAGCTTGATGGCCTCCGGGTGTCTCATTATCATTACATTGCCGCCGGCCATAAGTAGCACCATGGTTGACATGGCCTCCATCAGGATACCCCGTTTTCGGGCGTCGCCCAGCTTGGGGTCTTCGGCGGTTGGAATCTTGGCCTCCTTGGATTTCCAGGTCTCGCGGCCGATGTTGCAGATGATGGGGAACTGGAGCCTCTCGTCCTGCTGGGTGAGGGCGGCCATCCTGACTCTCTCCATCACCGAATAGGAATATTCCAAGCCGTAGCCGATGCTGCTAACGGTGGTGTCCATAATTATCTTCTCGTCGGGCACCCCCAGGTTGCCCAGCAGTATGTTTAACTGTTTGGCCAGATTAATATCAATGGGCGTAGAGGCGATTACGGTATGGCCATAGCCGATGGCGGCGGCACCTATCTTCTTGTAGTCGCCCTCCTCAACCGGCCCTAAAATCAGGTTCTTGCCTTGGCAAACCTCACTTACCCGGCGCAGCACCTCGGTATCTTTTTCGTGGTTGGCCGTTCCCCAGACGATAAGCGGCACGTCTATGGCGTCAGCCACCTTCTTAACTACTTCGGCCGCCTCATCGGCGCCACGGTCAAGCCCGTTGGGGTCAGTGCTTACCAGTTGCAGGCAGACCATCTCCGCCCCGTAGTCATCAACGCACTTTTTAGCCCAGGCCACCGGATCGCCGGTGACGCCGGCGAATGGCTCCAGGGCGGCCTCGGCCCAGTCCTCGGGCTGGACATCGTAGATCTCCATGGCAATGCGAGGCCGGCGGGGCATTTCGCCCTCAAACAGGTGGAAGGGATAGGACGTCTCACCGCCGACAGTCACCGCCTTGTCGCCGCCGCCCAGGGTCACCTCTTTAATACTGCCGCTGTAATCCAGCTTGGGATTCTCAAATGCCATCTATGGTCTCCTTCTTTGGCTCAAGCCGGGTTCCTTCTTTTTTCGCTGCCGAACCAGTCTTTGCCATACCAGTAGCGCTCGCCTTCTGCCAGGTACTGCAACTGCTCCCGGCGGTTCCTCAGTTTCTGCCGCCAGCGGCCGGTCTCCTCACCGCAGGGTTTGCCTTCTTCATAGGTGGCTCCCAACACTTCTACCTTGCCCCGGCCGGGGGCCTCTTTCTTTTCGTTCTTATATTCCATAGTTTCCTCCGTCCTACGCCAGTCCGGTGGCCATCTTAACTGATTTTACCGTATTTGCCATAAGCATTACTATTGTCATCGGGCCGAGGCCTCCGGGTACGGGGGTGATAGCTGCGGCCTTCTCCTTGACGGTTTCAAAATCCACATCGCCGACCAGGATGCGCTTACCTTCAGGGGTCTTACCTATCTGATTGATGCCGGCGTCAATCACCACTACCCCTTCTTTCACCATATCGGCGGTGATAAACTTCGCCTGGCCGATGCCGACAATCAGTATATCCGCCCGCCTGGTATGGGCGGCGATATCATTTGTGCGGCTGTGACAGACGGTCACCGTGGCGTTTGCCCCGGCCTGCTTCTGCAGCAATATAGCCGCCACCGGCTTGCCGACTATATTGCTGCGGCCGACGATAACCACATCGGCGCCCGCAATCTTAATATTGGAGCGGATGAGCACCTCCTGGATACCGTGGGGAGTGCAGGGCAGAAAGGCCGGCTCGCCAATCAGCATCTTGCCCACATTGACCGGGTGGAAGCCGTCCACGTCCTTGTCCGGGTCTATGGCGTAGAGCACAGTGGCCTCGTTGATGTGCTTGGGCAGCGGCACCTGCACCAGGATACCGTGTACCTTGCCGCTGCTATTGAGCCGTTCAATAAGGGCCAACAGTTCTTCCTGGCTCGTTTCTTCGGGCAGGTCGTGCCTCTCCGAGTAGATGCCCAGGGCATGGCA
>DAOUZU010000018.1 GCA_030665535.1 Dehalococcoidia bacterium | reverse complement strand
ACTCAAAAGTTTCCTCCTTCTTTTTCTTCGGTCTTTCCCGAGCGTCACCCGGTCTCTCCCGGGGGTCATATCACTCTATTTATAGGCAGCACCTCTCAATCATTGTAATAATAGCTATGATAAGTTTATGGGTTTCTTGTCGCCATGTCATCCGCCATTATGCTTAATTTACGCTAGTACTTTTTGCTTAGTACCAGTAAGCCTATTGGTTACTAAGCGGTATACAAAAGTATGCATATAAAAGTATACTAGAGAGGCGCAAGATAACGGTTGGTGGCTTTCAGGCACGGTTGTTGGGTGCAGGGCACGATATATGTGAGGGCCGAAAAGAATGGTCGGACGCAAGGGCCGGCTGGCGAAAGGTGGGTGATATCGTGGGCGGTTACCCTAATTCGCAGTCTATCATGCGGATGGCTATCAAGGAGCCGTTGAACTTGCCCTGCACCGTTGCCGTCTGCCCCTTCTCCAGCTGGCTTAAGTCCGGCGCGTGTTTCTTGTCAAACAAGCACTTGACGCTTCGGGAGATATCTCCCTCCGCGCCCGCCAGCCTGACATAGTGGGTGTCCAGCGTTTCTTTCACGTCTATCAGGGCTACTACCCCGGTCACCATTAACCGCTTGTCCAGGAACCTGGCGTCGGCGGCGGGTGCATCCTGCTCGTAGGCCTCAATCAATTCATCAACGGTCAGCTCCTCCGCCACGGGTTCTGGCTTCTTTATAGGTTTGGGCGCAGGGGCTGGTTCTGGTTGGGGAATTGGCTCAGGGCCTGGTTCTGGTTGGGGCGTTGGCTCGGGCTCTGGTCGTTTTATGGGTTCAGAGCCTGGCTCTGAGCCGGGTTGGGGTTCAGCTGCCTTTTCGGGTTTCGGGAGCTGCTCTCGGTGAGGTTCCCCCAACGGGATTACCCTTGCTTCCGGTATCGGCTCCGGCCCCCCGGCCGGTTTCGGCGCAACGAGAGGCTCGGACTGCGATTCCGGGGCTGGCTCCGGCTCAATGACGGGCGGGGGCGACGGCTTAGCTTCTGGCTCTAGCGTTGGTTCAGACGCTGGCTCCGGTGTTGGCTCCCTGTCTTTGGCAGACTCGGCTACCGGCTCTACTACCAATTCCGCTTCCATTGCGGTTTCAAGCCCGCCTTCCGGCCCGGCCCCTGAATCAGGTTCCCGCTCCGGCTTGGTCTTTTGCCACGCCTCTTCCTTGAGTTGCTGAAAGGTCTTTGGAATCATCTTGAAAGAACCCGAAGACAGCGGGTAGCCACACCACTGGCAGGCCCAGTCCGTGGTTCTCATGGTCTCCCGTTCACAATTGGGGCACTTCGGCATCAACTACCTCTGTATAGAAGCCTATATATGGAGGCGTTATTTGTCAACATAACGGAAGGTGCCGGACTGAATAGGACCGGGCTGCTTTCGTTCATCCGAGCTTGAGTTTCCTACTGCTCATAGGCGACGGTCCTTACGATGCCCATTGTCGCCCCATTGTCATCTGTGGTACAGGTATCGCTGACAGAAATCACCTTTGTTATGCTATTGTCGGAGATAAACCGGTTCACCTGCTGGTCCAGATTCTCAAGCTCTTTGCGGGCATGAAAAATCTTCATCTCTGTAGTGAAGGTCTTGACTTTAATCATAGCTGCCCCCTTTTACCTGCCATCGGCCCCAAGGTTATTCCTTACCGGGGCGGCTGTCAATAGGCGACGTTAGGTATATTCCGGCGCAGGGCTTTATTGCCACCGCCGGCGCTGCTATAATCCGGGTGGATAGGGGCGGTACTTATGCCTGGTTGGAAAGAAAGACTGAAAGGAGACCCCACTCCCTGGCTGTTGGAGGTGGATACCGCCCAGCCGGCCGTGCGCTACTTTACCCTGCGCGATATTCTGGGCCGCCGTCCTGATGACAGTGAACTGCGGCAGGCCGGGGATGCCGTTATGGCCAGCGGGCCGGTGCCGAAAATCCTGGCCGCTCAATATCCGGAGGGCTTTTGGGTAAAGCCGGGGCCCGGCTACGGCCCCAAGTATATGGGGACGGTGTGGCAGGTGACCTTCCTGGCCCAGCTCGGCGCTGACGGTGCCGACCCCGGAGTCCGTGCCGCTGTTGAGTATGTCCTTTCCAACTCCATTGCCCCTCACGGCGGCTTCTCGGTGAATAAGACTCCTTCGGCCTTTATAGACTGTCTGGCCGGCAACTTGGGGGCGGCCCTGCTTGACCTCGGTTGGGGGGATGATGAGCGCCTTCGGAAAGCCCTGCAGTGGCAGGCACGGACGATTACCGGTGAAGGGGTGGCCAGTGCCGGAGATAAAAGCACTGTCCGGCGCTACTATAAGTCAGGGACTTTCGGCCCGGATTTTGTCTGCGCCGCCAATAATGGCCCCTGTGCCTGGGGGGCGGTCAAGGCGATGCTGGCTTTCGGCAAGCTCCCGCCCTCGCAGCGCACGCCCTTGATTGAGATGGCCATTGAGCGTGGCGTTGGCTTTCTACTGAGCCGCGATCCGGCGGTGGCCGATTACCATATGGGTTGGACCGAAAAGCCGAACCGGAGCTGGTTCAAGTTCGGCTATCCTATCGCCTATGTCACCGATGTCCTCCAGAACCTGGAGGCCCTGGCCGCCTTGGGCTACGCCGGGGACAGCCGGATGGCCAACGCCCTTAAGCTGGTGGAGAGCAAGCAGGACGCCCGGGGGCGGTGGAAGATGGAGTATGGCTACAACGGCAAGACCTGGGCCGATATTGAAGAGAAGGGGCAGCCCAGCAAGTGGGTAACTCTGCGGGCCTTAAGGGTTCTCAAGGCCGCCTACCCCGGATAGCTGTTCGGGGGAGATTCCCTTCGCTTTAGCGCGTCCTCAGGAAACTACCGGTTGCCGCTCAGGCCTTTAAGGGAATGGTAAACAGGAAGGTTGAGCCCCGGCCCGGCCTGGACTCCACCCAGATCCGGCCGTCGTGGGCCTCCACCAGCCGGCGGCAGACGAGCAACCCCAGCCCGATGCCCTTGGCGCCGGCGTTCTCCAACCGCTGAAAGGGGGCGAACAGCTTGGACTGGTCCTCCGCAGAGATGCCCTCTCCCCGGTCCTTCACGCCGATAACCAGGTGCCTGCCCTTGGTCTTGGCTGAAATGCGTATATCGCTTTCCGGCGGTGAGTACTTGATGGCATTATCCAGGAGGTTATACAGGATCCGCTCCAGCCGCAGGGGATCGGCATAGGCCGGCGGCAGCCCCTTGGGGAAGTCCAGAGAGAACCGGTTTGGTACTGTCTGCTTGCTGATTTTGTCAATGACATTCCGCACAATCACCTTGGTGTTGACGAGCTCAGCGTGAAGGATGAGTTGTTCCGCCCGGGCGCGTGAAAGCTCCAGCAGGTTTCCCAGCAGGTGCGACAGCGATTCCGCCTCGGCGGCGGCGTCATTCAGGAGCTGGTGCTTTTCCCGGGTAGATAGCAGGTCTTCCTCGCTGAGCACTGTATTGACGGCGCCGATGATAACCGTCAGCGGGGTGCGCAGCTCATGGGATACCAGGCCGCTAAGCTCGTCTTTAAGCTGGTCCAGCTTTTTGCGCTCCGTGATGTCCTCGCCGGAACTCAGCAAGGCGGTGATTTTGCCGCTCTTATCCCTCAGGACGGTATTGTGCCAGGCGATGGTTCTCTCCCGGCCGTCCCTGGCGAGGACGGGGTTTTCGTAATGTTCCACCAGCTCCACTTCCCCGGCCACCAGCTTGTTGAAGACGTCCTTGACATCTCTCCTGACCCTTTTGGGGAGGAAGTTGTCGAACCAGTTGCGGCCAAGGACATCCTCCTCCCTTTTATACCCCAGAATCTGGCAGCCCTTTTTATTGATAAGGCCTACCTTCTGGTCGGTGCCTATCACCATCAGCATAACGCCGGCCACGTCAAGGTACTGCTGGGCCTTGTCCCTCTCCCGGCGCAGCTCCTCCTCAGTCTGCTTGCGCTCGGCCATCTCGCTCAGGGTTCTGGTGAGGCCTTCTATAAGAGCCCTCTCTTCCTTTAGGAATGGGCCTTCATCAATCTCCGGCTTCTCCTCAAGATAGTGAACTTCTAAAGAACCACATTTCTTGCCCTTTACTTTTATATCCGAAGATTGTTTCCATACGGTAGCCTTAAAATTGCCCGTTTTATGTTCCCTACTGTTAAAGTTAATTCGAGCACAGGTTATTTCCGGGTACTGCCAACCGGGTGGAATAAGGTCAACCGTTCCTTGCAGTACATCATCAAGGCTGATACCGGACCTAGCCACTAGTTGGCTGACTCCATATAGGCAGGATATTTCTTTAAACCGCTCTCCTAAATCATGTTCGGACTTCTTGCGCTGGGTAGTCTCCACCAGGGATAGCACCAGGCCGATAACTTTGCCGGAGGCGTCCTTTACCGGGCTCAGCGTCCAGTCCCAGTAGGTGACGCCACGCCACGGCTGGTCTTTGAATTTAAAGGTCTTGTCCCGAAACTCCACCGGCTGGCCGCTATCCCTGACCTGTTCAAATATGGCCTGGTTTTTCTTATCCGGGAAAAGGTCAAAGTGGTTCTTTCTGATGAGTTCACTTATTGTATGACCGGAGCCCTCGGCGTAGGTGGAATTGACGGCGATGAAATTGAAGTCCGCATCCAAGTAGGCCAGGTGGGCCTTGGTGTTTTCCATGATGACCCCAAGGATATCCCTCTCCTTCTTAAGGTCACCGGCCAGGTTCTCGACACGCCGGCGCCCATAGCCCACCTGGGTAAGCAGCCTCTCGCGCTCCCTCTCGGCGATAAAGGTATGCAGCGCTTCGCCTATGTACTTGGCTACCTCCTCCAGGAGGTAGACTTTCTCTTTGGGTATCCGGCTTTCACTTTTATCGGCCAGGTGAATCAGGCCTAAAACATTGTTTTTGTGCTTCATGGGCACCAGGACCACGGTTTCGTAGCCATAGGCGTTGCATACGTTACGCGTGGCGCCCTTTTCCTCAGCCGGTGTTGTGGCCAGCAGCTTGGTGGTGCCGCCAGAGTGGAAGGAGCCGCCATTTGTATAGTAGGAGTGCTTGGGGTCGGTATTTTGCTCAATGACGTTTATGCACATGCACCGGTCGCACTTTTTGGATAAGGGGCTTTCACTCTCGTAGAACTTACGGCTGAAGCCGGAGTATGCGGCGTAGGGGATATCACCGTTTTCGTCCAGGAGGCGAATACCCACGCAGCCGCACTGGGCATAGTTCTTAATATGCTCAACCAGATGCTCCAGGTACTCGTTAATGTTGCGGCTCTGGGACAGCGTATCCAGGATGTGGAGAAGGAAGCCCCTCTCTATCTGAAGGGGAGCTGTTGCTGAAGCCGCTTGAGATACTTCTTGATCCACGTGGTCTTGCCTCTGAGCCCGACGCGGGGGGATGGGCGCCGCTTACGTTTACATTGTAGCCATAACCCTGAAGCCAGTCAAGACAACGGCAGGTTGGGATATTGACATCCGGCTGGCTGAGAAGCTATCATTTGGGCAATACTGCGACAAGAAGCGGGGGCATCCTTTGAAGCAGTTCCTCATACTCCTGGTTGATGACGACGAACGTATTCTGAATTTTCTACGCTCCAAGCTGAATGCCCTGGGCTATAAGGTGATTTCCGCCCGTAATGGCCTGGAGGCGCTGGAGCAGGTGAGGGGCCAGGAGCCGGACCTTATGGTGCTGGACCTGCTGATGCCCAAGCTGGATGGCTTTGAGACTCTAAAAGAGTTGCGCAATTTTTCCACTATCCCGGTTATCATCCTCACCGCCAAGGGCGCCGATGCCGAGAAGATCAAAGGGCTGGAACTGGGCGCTGACGACTACTTGCCCAAGCCCTTCAACCCCGATGAACTGGTGGCCCGTATTGAAGCCGTCCGGCGGCGCATTGAGCCCGCCGAGCGGCGCAAGGCCATGGCACCTCTTTCCCTGGGCGATGTGGTCATTGATTTTGACAGCCACACCGTCACCCGTGACGGGCAGGCGGTATACCTTACGCGGATCGAGTGGCTGCTGCTGGGTGAGCTTTCCCGAAACAGCGGCCGCCTGATGACCTATGAGAAGCTGCTCTCCCAGGTATGGGGGCCGGAGTACCGTGACGATGTCCAGCTCCTCAGGACTTGGGTCAGCCGGTTGAGATACAAGCTGGAGGCCGACCCCGGCAGCCCCAAACTGATCAGCACCATCCCCAAGGCCGGCTACATCATCAATGTGCCCCCCGAGTAATACCCCTGCTGGCCCCTCAATGCGGCCAAATGTCATAGAATTGTAATTATTTACTGCTCGATTTTATGACTATTACAGCCCCCGTAATATATCCTTGTTGCGTAACTGTTTCCCGGAGGGTGAAGATGTCTCTTCTGGTAGAGGGTGGTCATAGTCAGACTCGGGGCAATAAAGAGTTTACGGCCTTTTGCCTCGAATGTGGGGACTTCGCCTCGCTCTCTTTCACCAGTGCGGCTCGGAAGAGCCCTGCCGTCTGCTGGTTCGCCTCATCAGGGGAGGCACACTCAGCTAATTATACCGGTTCCGCCGGGGGTGATTTATGGTGATTGGTCGTAAAATATCAAGCGATGGCTGTGGAACAAAGGCCTATGTGCTGATGGATGTTGTGGACGGGAAGTGCGAGCAGGTGACCCGGACGCTCCGTGGCCGGCCCGGCGTAATAACGGTGGACCTTCTGGATGGCCCGCCGCAGGTAATTATGGTGGTTACAGCCCCGGAAAGGCAAAAACTGGCCAGATTGACGGTTCAGGCCATCGCCGAGGTGGAGATGATGACCGCGGATATCCAATTGCTCCCCGCCCATGACGGGTTGATTGCCCACGCCGTTTAGATCCGGGCGGTACTACTAAAGACCCCGCAATGACTCCGGCCGGAGCAGCGAGGGGTCTCCTTTCTTTAGGACATCATCCAGTTCTGCCAGCATCCTGGCCCTGTCCTGTGGCAGCGTTCCTCGCACCGAAAGATAGTTGGAAGCATGCATGGAGCTCAGGAAGCAGCGGCTGAACCGGGAAGTGTTGATTATTTCCCTCAACTCGTAAAGGGTCTGAAACGGGCTGAGGGGATTAAAACCGCCGTTCTGCCACCGCCGGTGCAGGGGCGTGCCGGGGACAAGGGTAAGTGTCAGGGCGCCGGCGTAGTCCGGGTCTATATCACTTAGAATACTGGCTGTCCCCGCGGTGTGCTGCCGGCTCATCTCAGCGCCGCCCAGCCCCAGGATAACGGTCGCCGAGAGGGCTATGCCCGCTTTCTTCACCTTATTGCCGGCCTCGATCATCTGTTTGCAATCCACCCCTTTGCCCACCCGGTTCAGCACCGCCTCGTCACCGCTTTCAATCCCCATATACAGGATACCCAGCTTGAGTTGGCTTAGCTCCGTAAGTTCACTGAGGCTGAGGCGGCGGGCATCCTGCGGCGTGGCGTAAGCGGCGATCCTCTCCAGGTGGGGCAGTTTCTTATTGAGGTAGCGCAGCACCTCCCTGAGCTTGGGGAAGGGATAGACCAGGGCGTCGGCGTCTTGCAGGAAGAGCCGGCGGCCGTCCCAGTATGAGGCCATTCCATAGACGGCCTCGTCAGCCCCCGCCAGGCGGATGCCGCTACTTTTACAGGTGGCCAGGGCGTCTATTTCCCCCTTGATGTCTTCCAGGGGTCTTATCTGAAGCCTGGAGCCGTAGAAGGCGCAGAAGGTGCAGCTGTTATTGGCGCAGCCGCTGGTAAGCGGCAGGTAGTAGCTCCTGCGCTCACTCGGTGGGCGGAAAACGGCTGGTCTGTTGAAAGGCATCGCGTTGTTTCCGGGCGGTTTGAGGTGGTGATTTGGCGACCCCGAGGGGATTCGAACCCCTGATCTCCACCGTGACAGGGTGGCGTGTTAGACCGCTACACTACGGGGCCGGATTGTGGCTAAAGTTTATCAGTTAGAGCCCTGCCTGTCAAAGCAGGCGGGATGGCCGCTAATAGGGAGAATGACCGCCTCCGGCGCCGGTAGCAGGGCCGCGGACGCCGGCATATTGTCTGTAGTATTGGGGTGTGGTATAATGACGCCGGATTTTCCAAAGGAACAGAGGAGGAAGGAAATAGCGGTTAAGAAGGCCAAAACGGCCACCAGAAAAGCGGCCAGAGCAGCGCAGCCACCGGAGCGGCTGCGTAATTACGAACTCGTTTTGATCATCCACCCCGAGGTTACCGAGGACAAGATGGACACCTTGGTGAAAAACATCAGCCAGCCCGTCATTAAGCATGGGGGCGAGGTGACTGATGTGGAGCGCTGGGGTAAAAGAAAGTTGGCCTATCCCATCAAGAAAGCCATGGAAGGCAACTATTTGCGGCTCGTTATGAGTTCCAAGGCATCGGCCACCAGGGAAATGACCAAAAAGCTCCGCATTTCTGAGGATGTCCTCCGCCATATACTGATAAGCCTGGCCGACGATTAGCAAGTGAGTATTGGGTAAAGACGAGGCTTCATAAGGAGTAGGGAGCGATGGTTAGCTTGAATAAGGTGATGATTATCGGCAATGTGGGCGGTGACCCCGAGATGCGTTTTACGCCCAATGGCCATCCGGTAACCTCCTTTAGAGTGGCCACCAACTGGGTTTACACCACCCCGGAGGGGGAGCGCAAACAGGAGACGGAGTGGTTCAACGTGGTTACCTGGAACCGGTTGGCCGAACAATGCAACCAGTTTTTAACCAAAGGCCGGCTGGCATATGTAGAGGGCCGGCTGCGTACGCGTAGTTGGGAAAGCCAGGACGGGCAGAAACACTACCGCACCGAGGTTATCGCCAATCGGGTGACCTTCCTGGACAGGCAGGCATCGTCCCCCGTCCACGAGGAGAAACCCGATGAGGCCACCAGCGGGGACATTGAGCCGGAGGACATACCCTTTTAGTAAGGTGTTAATAATAGCTAAAGGCAGGAGATTATAGTTTTGAGTGCACTAGGGGCCGCTAGGCCGGCAAGCAGACCAATGGGTGGACCAGGAGGTAGGCCGGGAGGTCGGCCAGGAGGCAGGCCGGGCGGTTGGCGTGGCAGCAGGTTTGCGCCGCGGCGCAAGGTCTGCTCTTTCTGTGCCAAAAAGATTACCAAGATTGACTATAAAGACTCGGGTAAGCTGAGCCGCTATATCTCGGACAGGGGCAAGATTGAGCCCCGCCGCAAGACGGGCACCTGTGCCCGGCACCAGCGCGCCCTGGCAATGGCCATAAAGAGGGCGCGGCACATAGCGCTGTTGCCGTACACCGCCGAGCACATCCGCCTGGCAGGTAATGTCGCCTCGCTGAGTCCGGCGGTCATACAGCCTCAGGCGGAGACGCCGGAGACAGCGGCCCCCGAAGCAGAGAAACCGGTGGTCCCGGTAGAGGCCAAGCCAGCCCCCAAAGCAGAGAAACCGGCCGCCGTACCTGAGAATGTTGAGGCAACGGCACCGGTAGTGGCCGAAGAGCCAGCTCCCGAAGTAGAGAAGCCGCCCGCCGCCCCCGAGAATGTTGAGCCAACGGCGGCCCCGGAGGCCGAAGAGCCGGCGGCATCCTGATATTACCCGGCGGCTGCTGACTGTCAGCCGCTTATTAAAGGAGTTAACGTGCCCAAGAGGACTTATCAACCGAAACGTATCCCCCGCAGGAGGGAGCACGGCTTTCTGGCCCGGATGAGCACCCGTGGAGGACGGGCAGTGCTGAGAGCCAGACGACTCAAGGGGCGGAAGAAACTGACTGTAGTCTAGTGCATCACTTTGGTGAAGTCTTGGAGGTATCTTGATTATTCATCCCCCGGGCACTAAACTGTCAGGAGGTTGATGAAGTCGGAGTTCATTACCAAGAAAAGTGATTACGCTTTGGTATTAGGCCGGCGGGGCTCCAGGGTAAGCCGGCTGATAGTGATGAAGATCCTGGCAA
Organism: Dehalococcoidia bacterium; assembly: GCA_030665535.1. Taxonomy (GTDB): domain Bacteria; phylum Chloroflexota; class Dehalococcoidia; order Dehalococcoidales; family JAUXAE01; genus JAUXAE01. The sequence continues at coordinate 2,184 of DAOUZU010000018.1, read as the reverse complement.
ACGAGTTGGAGCACTCCCGCTGCGGTCTGGTGGTCAGCAAGCGCGTCGGCAAGGCGGTAGTCAGAAACCGGGTCCGGCGCCGGCTGCGTGAGATCCTCCGGCAGATACAGCTCAAACCGGGGTGGGATATTGTGTTTATTGCCCGGGCGGCGGTGGCCGGCGCCAAATATGCCGATATTGAAAAAGAGGTCAGGATTCTACTGACTCAAGCGAATATAATAGCGGGGGACTATGAAGAGGCTTTCTCTGGGCCTAATTAGGCTCTACCAGCAGACTATATCTCAGGTTACACCGCACTCCTGCCGTTTTACACCCACCTGTTCCCAGTACACCCTTGAGGCCATCACCCGGTTCGGCGTCTTTAAAGGGATATGGCTGGGTACCAAGCGGTTGGCGCGCTGCCATCCCTTCAACCGCGGCGGTTACGACCCGGTGGCTCCCATGCTGCCGGATAAATCCGGCATGAATGCGGGGGGTCACTATGGCCAGGCTTAGAGGTCTGCTATCCGGTAAGGGCCTGCTGCTGCTGGTGGTTCTGCTGACCACCGCACTGGTTTTCTCAGGCTGTCTGGCCGGTAGCACGCGGCCATTAGGATGGTCGGGAGTAGCCGTAGCCGGAGACAGACTCTATTTCGGCTCCAGCGATGGCAAGCTGGTGGCTCTGGATGCTGCCAACGGTAACCCGGACTGGCAGGTATCCCTGGCCGGTGACGATGGCGGCGGCGGTCTGAGCTGCGCTGCCGGTGGTTCAAGTGTCGGCATTTACGGCCTGCCTCTGGTTGCTGATGAACTTGTCTATGTCAGCGGTTACAACGGCAGGATTTATGCCATCAACGCCGATTCCGGCGCCCTCCGTTGGCAGTACCCCCGTGAGGGTGATAATGCCCTGGAACCAATCACCGGCGGCGTGGTCCTATCCGGGGATAATATCTATTTCGGCTCATTCGACGGCAATATCTACGCCCTGAGCGCGGCCACCGGCGATTTGGAATGGCAGTTTACCACCGGGAACAGGGTCTGGGCCACGCCGGTAATCTCGGATGGCCGGGTCTATATCGGCTCCTTTGACAGCATGTTCTACGCCCTGGACGCCACCAGCGGCAGCCATCTGTGGGCCTTTGACGCCGGGGCGGCGGTGGCTTCCACCGCCCAGGTTGTGGATGACACCGTCTTTTTTGGCTCTCTTGACCGCACCTTTTACGCCATCAACGCCAGTGACGGCAGCCTTAAGTGGAAATACCCCAGCGGCGATGCCGGCTCAAACGGGCCGGAGGGCTGGTTCTGGGCTAAACCACTTATCTACGGCGGTGCTGTTTACGCCCCCAACCTTGACGGCAGGATATATGTGCTGGATACTGCCAGCGGGCAGAAGGTATCTGAGTATGCCCTGGGCAGCCCGGCGGCGGCGGCACCGGTCCTGGTGGGCAATCTGATAGTGGTCGCCTCCGATGAAGGTAAGGTATATGTTATTGATGCTGATGCCCAGGACATCCGTCTGCTCACGGACCTGGCGGTGAAGCTGTTGTCCCCCATTACCGTCGGGGAAGGGATAGTCTTTGTTCATACCCAGGAGAACGAGACGGTCTATGCCCTTGACCCGGAATCCAGGGTAATCATCTGGAGTCACGCAGTACAGTGAGGTAGCTAGTTGGATATTGGCGCAATCTGGGATTTAATCGCCCTCGAGCCTATGCTGAACAGCATGGTGTGGCTTTCCACCATTCTATTCGGCAGCTTCGGCCTGACCATAATCGCGCTGACGATCGTCGTGCGGGGGCTGATGTACCCGCTGACTATCAGGCAGCTCCATGCCACCAGAGCTATGCAGGCACTTCAGCCCAGGCTCAAGGATCTGCAGAAGAAGTATGCCAAGGACAGGCAGAAGCTGGGCCAGGAGCAGATGAAGCTCTACCGCGAATCCGGGGTGAGCCCGGCTGGCTGCGTGCTGCCGATGCTCATCCAGCTGCCCATCTGGATAGCCCTCTACCAGGCTATTATCCGGGTGATGGCGGTTACCCCGGAGGACTTCCTGAACCTTTCGGGGCGCCTCTACGATTGGCCGGTGCTCTATTCAGCGCTGCCGTTGGACAACAGTTTCCTGTGGATGGACCTGTCTGTGCCCGATTTCTCCCTGGCTATCCTGGTCGGCGGCACTATGTGGATACAGCAGAAGATGGTTTCGCC
>DAOUZU010000057.1 GCA_030665535.1 Dehalococcoidia bacterium | reverse complement strand
AACATCGCCTACCGGCTGGGGCCGAAGAACACCAAGAACCTCTTCATTGCCTCCCTGGCGGCTGTATATATCTATCTGGCTATCCTGTTGATAGCCGGCGTGCTGCCGCCGCTCTCCGCCCTGGCTTTCGTAGGGGTACCCCTGGCGGTAGTCGCCGCGGTGGCCGCCAACCGCCACTATCGGGACCCCATCAAGATTGCCACCGCCAACCGCTTTATGGTTTACATCTACTCGGTCACCACGGCGGCGGCGGCCATAGGATTTCTGGTTTAAGATGGTTGAACCCAGGTTTTTTGAGACAATCGCCCCCTTCTATGACTTCCTCACCCGTCTCTTTATGATGGGCACCTATGATAGCGTGCGGCGGCGGATGCTCAACGAGGATACCAGCCGCTTCTCCATTCTGGACCTGTGCAGCGGCACTGGCTATATCTGCAACACCATAGAGGCGGAGAGGATTGTCGGCTTGGATATGTCCGAAAGCATGCTGGCCCGCAACGCCAGGGTGAAGCGGCCCAACAAGACTCTCGTCAAGGGCAACGCCTACAACATGCCCTTTGAGGCCACCGAGTTTGACCGCATCTACTGCTCCAGCGCCAGCCATGAGTTCAAGCTTTTCTCCAAGATTCTCAAGAAATGCCACCAGATACTCAAGCCCGGCGGCAGCTTCGTCCTCTTTGATATCTATCAGCCCAAAAATCCGGTGCTCTCGGCTATTATGAACACCTTTGTCCGTCGCGTGGTGGAGCGCAATATAATGTGGGTGCACACCAAAGAGGAGTGGCGGCAGATGCTCACCGAGGCCGGCTTTATCGTGGAGGAGCTGGATACAATCCGCGGTTTCTACATATATATCCGGGCGCGTAAGCCCCGGGTCGAAGATACGGCGGAATCCGGGAACACGGCCTAGTTCTACCTGCCCCGCTTTGTGGTATTATTCTCCCCGAGATGCGTTATGCTCTGCTGGCCGATATTCACGCAAACCTGACCGCCTTCAAGGCTGTCCTTAAGGATATAGAGCGTCAGGGTGGGGTGGAGGAGGTATGGTGCCTGGGCGATATTGTCGGCTACGGCCCGCAGCCAGGCCGGTGCATTGAGCTATTAAGGCGCACAAAACATACCTGTATTGCCGGCAATCACGACCTGGCCGCCATTGGCCGGCTGGAGTTGAGCAATTTCAATCCCGATGCCGCCACCGCCATTCGCTGGACGGTGGAGCAACTGACGGATGCCGATGTAGACTTCCTGGCCGCCCTGCCAGCGGTTACGGAGCGGGAGGGCTTTACCCTGGTGCACGGCAGCCCCCGCGAGCCTGTCTGGGAGTACCTGGTGTCTATCAGCGCCGCCAGGGAGAGCTTCGCTTATTTTAAGACCCGGTTCTGCCTGGTGGGCCACTCCCACATGCCCCTGGTCTTTAAGCAGGAGGAAGGCGGCGCCTCTTTCATTCCCTTCGTCGAGAGCATCGGGCTGGTGCTGGGCAGGGGGCGCCTGATGGTAAACCCCGGCAGCGTCGGCCAGCCCCGCGACGGCGACCCCCGGGCCAGCTACGCTATCTACGATAGCGAGGCCGGGGTAGTCCGGCTGCACCGGATCTCCTACGATATAGGTGAGGTTCAGCTCAAGATGATGAAGAATAATCTGCCGGTCAGGCTCTCGGTCCGCCTGGGCCAGGGCATCTAACGCCGGCAGCCCCTTTCGGTGCCTGGAGGTTGGCGTGACGCCAAGAACGGGACACGAAAAAGATTACCCCCGGAACGCTATGCTGGCTGAGGTAAAGCGGCGGCTGCGCCACCTCGGCCGGAGCGCTCGCAAGAGCCTGGGGCAGCACTTCCTTATTGATGACGTCGTGCTCAAGGACATAGTAACCGCCGCCGAGCTTAGCCCGGCCGATACCGTTCTGGAGATAGGCCCCGGGCTGGGCGTTCTCACCCGGGAGCTGGCCGGGCGGGTGGGGCGGGTAGTGACCGTGGAGCTTGATGACAGCCTGGCCACCGCCCTGAAAAAGGAGATGGAACCCTACGGCAACGTGACCGTGATCAACGAAAGCATCCTCAAGCTTGAACCGGCGTCACTGGTAAGCGGGCATTCCGGCTACAAGGTGGTGGCCAACCTGCCTTACTACATCACGGCGGCGGCACTGCGCCATTTGCTGGAGGCGTCGCAGCCACCGGCGCTGATAGTGGTAATGGTGCAGAAGGAGGTGGCCGAGGCCATCGCCGCCGCTTTGGGGAAACTAAGCCTGCTGGCGGTCAGCATCCAGTTCTACGGCCGTCCGCAGATAGTCGGCTACGTTCCTGCCAGCGCCTTCTACCCGGTGCCTAAGGTAGACTCGGCCATCCTCAAGATAGTGCTCAACCGGAGGTCGGTGGTGGCCGTGCCCGACAGGGAAGGCTTCTTCCGCCTGGTACGGGCCGGCTTCAGCGCTCCGCGCAAGCAACTGGCCGGCTCGCTGGCCAATGGCCTGGGGGTTCCCAAGGAGCGGGTGGTTGCCCTGCTTAGAGAGGCGGCCATTGACGCCAGGCGGCGGGCGGAGACACTGAGCCTGGAGGAATGGGCCGGGCTGTGGCGGGTCTATCAGGGGGCGCAACCGCTATGTTGAAACTACGCGCCCCGGCCAAAATAAACCTCACCCTTGAGGTGCTGGGAAAGCGTGAAGACGGTTTCCACGATATCTCCAGCATTATCCAGGCTGTCGGCCTGTGTGATAGCGTGAGCTTCCGGCGGGCCAGTGGTATTACAGTGGAATGCGACGCCCCCGGCTGGGTAGCCGAGAAAAGCCTGGTGCCCCGGGCGGCGGCGCTGCTGACAGAGGCCGCCGGTGGCCAGGGGGTGGCCATCAAGATTAAAAAGCGCATACCGCTGCTGGCCGGCCTGGGTGGCGATTCAAGCGCCGCCGCCGCCACCCTGAGCGGTCTGAACCAACTCTGGGAACTTGACCTGCCCGGCTGGGACCTGGCGGAGATGGCCTCCTCCCTGGGCTCGGATGTGCCTTTTTTTATCTTCGGCGGTACCGCCATGGTGTGTGGCCGGGGGGACGTTGTCACCCTGCTGCCGACCCTGCCCCGGATGTGGGTCGTGTTGCTGCTGCCGCCGGTGGAACGGGCGCTGGGCAAGACAGGGCGGTTGTACGAGAGCCTCGGTGCCAGCCTCTACACCGGTGGAGAGATATCCGATGAGATGGCAAATCTCATCTCAACCGGCCGCTCGGTGCCCCCTTCGGCCCTCTTCAATGTATTCGAGGCCGTCGCCTTTGATGCCTTTAAGGGGCTTGAGCGCTACCGCTGGCAGTTTCTGGAGGCCGGGGCGCATCAGGTGAACCTGGCCGGCTCCGGGCCTACCCTTTTCAGCCTGTTGGAGGATAAAGGCCAGGCGGAGGATATACGCAATAACCTCAAGAAAAAAGGCTTTGAAGTCTATCTGGTAGAAACGGTAACCAGCCGGGTATAAAATGATGATTTGGAGTATAATTGGGCGAAAATAGCGTCGGGAGGTATGAATGAGTAAGACAAAGGATAACTTAGGGGCTGCCTTTGCCGGCGAAAGCCAGGCCAACAGGAAGTATCTGTTCTTTGCCCGCAAGGCGGAGAAGGAAGGTCAGGGGCGAGTGGCCCGGCTCTTTCGGGCCGCTGCCGAGGCGGAGACGGTGCACGCCTTTAATCACCTGGCCGAACTGGGCGGCATAGGCACCACCCGGGACAACCTGGGGGAGGCCATCGGCGGCGAGAAATACGAGTTTATCGAGATGTACCCCTCCTTTATAGAGCAGGCCAAAACAGACGGTGCTACCGGCGCCGAGCGCGGCTTTACCCAGGCCAACAAGGTGGAGAAAATCCACCACGGCCTGTTTACCGAGGCTCTTAGCGCCCTTGAAACGGGGAAACAGCTTTCGGATGAGCCTTACTATGTCTGTCAGGTCTGCGGCAACACGGTGCTCAAGGAAGCCCCGGAGAGGTGCCCCATCTGCGGGATGCCGCGCAGCAGCTTCAAGCGGGTGGACTAGGCGGGCCTGCCGCCAGCCATTTCCGGGCTAGCGCTTCCTCGTCCTGGCGGCTGACGGCTTGGCCGTCAAGCCTGGCCCGGCGCAGCTTATTCATTATCTCCCTGAAGCCGGGGCCGGGGGCGACGCCCATTGCCTTCAGGTCGGTGCCGGATAGGGCTGTTTTCACGAAGCGTAGCTTTTCCAGATATTTCTTCAGGCGGAGGCCGGCGGGGGCTTCCCCGCCAACCAGCATAGCGGCCGTAACCGCCGTGATATCGTAGCCGTGAACCAGATCGTATATCTGGCTTGGTTTCAGCCTGGCGGCGGACAGCGCTTTCAGGCGACTATTCAGGCCGGTCGTATCCCGTAGCGTCCTGGCCACTGGCTTGGTCAGCCTGAGTTTTGAGATAAGCTCCTCTTTTCTTTCCTCTGTCAGCCGGTAGGCCAGCAGGGCCAGGTATAGAGTGATGGATGGTGACTGTGGCCGAGTCAGCCGGCGAGCACGTCCATATCTCTGCCGTAGCCAGCCGTTCCCTTCAAGATACGGGTGTAGGCTGGCCAGCACGCTCAACTGGGCGGCGCGCCTGATGACCCTTTCCGGGCACTCTTCGGCCAGGACGCATTCCAGCTCGTACCTGAGGCGGTCGCCGCTTATGGTGTCCAGCATGACGGTGTGCTGTTTCAGTAGCCTTAGGGTGTTTCTCTCCAGCTTGAAGCCCAACCGCTGCTCGTAGCGCAGTCCCCGCCAGATACGTGTGGCGTCGTCAATAAAGCTGCGTTCATGCAGGATACGGAGGAGTCCGGCGCCGAGGTCTTCCCGGCCGCCATAGAGGTCCATAAAGCCGCCGAAACTCCTGGGATTGAGGGCGATGGCCATGGCGTTGACGCTGTAGTCCCGTCGCCACAGATCGTCGCCGATGCTGCCGGGGACAACACGGGGCAGGGCCCCGGGGCGGGAATAGCATTCGCGGCGGGCGGTGGCCAGGTCAACGCTCCACTGTTGCCACCTGAACTTGGCCGTGCCGAAGCGGCGGTGGATGGTCAGCTTGCTGCCGGGCGCCAGCACCGCCGCCAGGGCGGGCCCGTCCCCCTCGACCACCAGGTCGAGGTCGTAATTGGCTTCTCCCAGCAGCAGGTCACGCACGGCGCCACCCACCAGGTACAGGTTCTCCCGACGTCCGACGGCCACCCTGCCGGCCGAGCGCAGAAAGCCGGACAGCTCGGTCGGCAGTTGTCTGTCCATTTGCCGGGCCAGGTTAATCTTAGGCATAGCTAGTGGAAAGGATTATAGCACAGCCAGGAAGCGGCTTCATTTAGATTGCCCGCCCGCTCGCCCAACTGCTATGATTAACCAGAGCTTATGTCTGTTATAAAAACCCGTAATCTCACCAAGAAGTTCAAGGACCTGGTGGCCGTAGACAACCTTGACCTGGATATTGAAGAGGGAGAAATCTTCGCCCTGCTGGGGCCCAACGGTGCCGGCAAGACGACCCTCGTCCGTATGATAACGGCCGTCTCCCCGCCAACTTCAGGCGGCATCTGGATTCTGGATAAGGACCTGTCCAGATACCCCCGCCAGATAAAGGCCCGGTTCGGCGTCATCCCCCAGTTAGACAACCTTGACCCTGAGCTTACCGTTATCCACAACCTGACCACCTTTGCCCGCTACTTTGACATCCCCCGGGACGAGGCACGGCGGCGCAGCCTGGAAGTGCTGCATCTTTTTAAGCTGGAGGCCAAGACAAACAGCAAGATTAAGGAGCTGTCCGGCGGCATGAGGCGGCGGCTGCTGCTGGCCAGGAGCCTTATTAACACACCTCGCATAATCATCCTGGATGAGCCGACCATCGGCCTGGACCCGCAGTCCAAGTACCTGGTGTGGCAGAAGCTGAAGGAGCTCAGGCAGCAGGGGGTCACCCAGCTCCTGTCGACGCAGAATATGGACGAAGCCACCGCCTTGAGCGACCGCGTGGCCGTCATGCACCAGGGCCGGATACTGGACCTGGGCACGCCTGCCGAGCTTGTGGAGCGCCATGTGGGCCGCAAGATTTTGGAGATTCAGGTCAGGGACGGGGAGCGGGAGGCAATCCTCAGCGAAATGGCGAGCCGCCGGCTAGACTACGAGGACGCCGCCGGCACCATCCAGGTCTTCCACAGCGATGCGGACAGGCTGGCCCGGGAGCTTGGCGGCTTTTCCTGGAACCTGTGGAGCCGGCTGGCCACCCTGGAGGATGTCTTTTTCCGTCTCACCGGAAGGGCGCTGGTGGAATGATACTGCCTTCCCGACGGGCCTACCGCATGTGGCAGCGCAACAGGGATGTATTCCTGCGGCTGTGGGTGTCTATAGCCCCCGGCTTTATGATTGAGCCCATCATCCTGCTGGTGGCCCTGGGCTTTGGCTTCGGCACCTTCATGGGCGAAATCGACGGCCTGCCCTATATCAATTTCATCGTCCCCGGCGTCCTCGGCGCCTATTCTATGACCACCGCCACCTTTGAGTGCACCTACGGCGTCTTCTTCCGGATGGAGTACCGCCGTACTTACGATTCCATCTTGGCCACGCCCCTTAACATAGAGGACATCGT
>DAOUZU010000029.1 GCA_030665535.1 Dehalococcoidia bacterium | reverse complement strand
GAAGTCGAACTATGGTCAAGGATTCCGGAAAGACGCTACGCGCTGACACCTACCGACCGGTAAACGCCCCGGAGCCGATAGAAGTGGAAGAGGGCCCTTCGGCATGCCCGCAGGCGGTGAAAACTCCCCGGCGACAGACCGTTGCCGCCATCGACAACGTGTGGCGTATTGACGACGAGTGGTGGCGCCGTGAACCGGTATCACGCCTCTACTACGAAGTACTGCTCACAACCGGACAGCGGCTGGTGCTCTACAAGGATATTGCCCGTGACTGCTGGTACCGGCAGTCGTATTGAGGGAACGACATGAATTATGCCGAGCTCCATTGCCACAGCTACTATTCTTTTCATGACGGCGCCTCCTCATTGGAGGAACTGATTATGCAGGCTAAAGAGCTTGGTTACCGGGCTCTTGCCGTTACCGACCATGATAACCTCTGCGGGGCAATGCGCTTCGCACAGGTCACCCGTGCCCTGGAAATGCGGGCTATTACCGGGGCCGAGATAACCCTCGAGGGAGGTCATCACCTCACCTTGCTGGCCAAAGACCGGCCGGGCTACCGCAATCTCTGCCGCCTCATCACCTCCGCCCACGGCGCCGGCGAGCGCAATAATCCCAGGCTGCCCCCCGGACTTCTGCCGGAACATGCCCCGGGGATAATCGCCCTGTCCGGGTGCCCCCGGGGAGAGCTGTCACAGCTGGTAGTCCAGGAACGTTTCTCCGCTGCCCGCCGCCTGGTATTCCGGTACCTGGAGTGGTTTGGACGGGACAATTATTTCATAGAATTACAGCAGAACCTCGCCCTCGGTGATAACGAGCGCAACAAGGGACTTCTGGCCCTGGCACGGGAAACCGGTACCGGGGTGGTGGCGACGGGGAATGTACATTACCACGCTCGGCAGCGCCACCAGCTTCAGGACTGCCTGGTGGCAATCAAGCACTGCAAGAGCCTTGAAGAGACCCACCGCCAGCGAAGGCCCAACTCTGAATTCTACCTCAGGCCGCAGCCGGAACTGGATAGCTTATTCCGGGAGTGCCCCAATGCCCTATCCAACACCGTAGAAATTGCTGAGCGATGCTCGCTTGATTTAACAAGCGACTTGAACTATGTCTTCCCCGACTATCCTGCTCCGGAGGGATATACGCCCCAGAGCTACTTGGAGAAGCTGTGCCATGAGGCGGCTGTAAGGCGCTACGGGGCTGTCACCCTTGAAGTACGCCAGCGGTTGGAGGAGGAATTCCATCTGATCCGTAAGTACCGACTGGCCGGGTTTTTGCTTCTCTACCACGAGGTAATCAAGCTGGGACGGGAAGTGATGATTGACCAGGGGCTGAGTGACCCGTCTTTATCTCTGGAGGAGAACCCTCCCGGGAGAGGGCGTGGCTCTTCGGTAGCCTTGCTGGTGGGTTACCTTATCGGCCTTTCCCATATAGACCCTCTGAAATACGACCTCTCGCTGGAGAGATTTCTCCCTGAAGACGTCATGACCAATGTGCCCGACATCGACCTCGATTTCCCCCGCAGCATCAGGGAAGACCTCATTCTCAGGACCCACCGGAGATGGGGCTGGGAGCATGCCATCCTTACCGGGACCATTGCTACCTACCAGGTAAAAGGAGCGGTAAGGGACCTGGGCAAGGCGCTGGGCCTGCCGCAGGCGGAAATAGACCAGCTCGCCAAGCAGACGGAATGGGGCAGCGCCCGGAAGCTAGGGGCAAGGATGCGGAAGATGCCCAATTTCAAGGACAAGGTAGGGCTGCCGGTATGGCAGGACCTGGTGAGGCTGGCCGCAGAGCTGGACGGTTTTCCCAAGTACATGGGGCAGCACCCGGGCGGCATGGTTCTTTCGTCGAGCCCGCTGATAGACATCGTGCCCGTGCAGAGGGGCGCCATCGAGGGGCGCTATGTCTGCCAGTGGGATAAAGATAGCATTGATGACGCCGGTTTTGTGAAGATTGATTTTCTCGCCCTGGGCACCCTCTCCCAGCTCCAGGAGGCAATCGGGCTCATCAAAGACCGCACCGGGAAAAGAATCGACCTCTCCCGTATCGACTTTGCGGACACAGCCGTCTATGACATGCTCTGCCGTGGAGATACCATCGGAATCTTCCAGGTGGAGTCCTCCGCCCAGATGCAGACGATAACCCGGCTCAGGCCCAGGAATCTGCTTGACATGGCTCACGAGGTGGGGGCGGTGAGGCCGGGCGTGGGGGCTAACAACGGCGTGCAGGAATACCTCGCCAGGCGTAGCAGTAAAAAACCGGTGACCTACGACCATGCCCTTGAGAAACGCGCCCTTGAACGTACCCTGGGCGTGGTTCTGTTCCAGGACCAGGTAAATCAGCTGGCGGTGGACGTCGCCGGTTTTGCCCCGAGTGACGCCGACCGGATGCGCCGCGCCTTCGGCAGAAAGCATAACAGGGAACTCATCGCGCAATACCGGCGGCAGTTCCTTGAGGGGGCCGGGAGCAGGGGTGTCAGTCAAGATGCGGCGGAAAGGGTCTTTAAAAAGTTCAACGGGCTGTATATGTTCCCGGAGTCCCACGCCTTTGCCTTCGGGGTGACGGCCTACCAGGCAGCCTGGCTGAAGCTTCATTACCCGCTGGAGTTCTTTGTCGCTATTTTCAACCAGCAGCCAATGGGGTTCTATAACCTGGAAACGCTGAAGGAGGACGCCAGGCGACACCACATATATGTGCTGAACCCCGATGTTAACCGGAGTGAGGCCAAATGCACCATCGAAGACGGCCGGCTGCGCCTCGGACTGCTTAACATTCTAGGGCTGGGAGAGACTTCGGCCAGAGCGATAGAAGAAGCCAGGGGAAAGTGGGGGGTTTTCAAGAATATCGGGGGCTTTCTTGAACGGACCGGCGTGCTTGAGGAGATTGCCCTCAATCTGGCCAGCGCCAGGGCTTTTGACAGCCTTGAAGGAAACAGGAGGAAAGTGAAGTGGGAGATAGGCCTGAGGTACCGGCCGGTAAACTCTCAGCTGTCTCTAGCGCTCCCCGTTGAGCAGGACATGGTGGAACTGCCGGCGCCCGGCGAATGGGAACAGATGAAGGACGAGTACAACGTGCTTGACCTTTTCCCCACCGGCCATGTTATGGCGAATCTGCGGCACCGGTTTAATGACGGCTTCCTCACCAGCCGGGATATAGACGGGCTGAGCAGCGGCTCAGAGATAACCACCGTCGGACTGGTAATCCGCCGGCAGAGGCCCCACGGAAAAGTTGTTTTTATGACCCTTGAGGATGAGTTCGGCCTCATTCCCTTAATGGTCTTCCCTCAAGTCTATGAGCGCCAGGAGTACGAATTCAAGTCCCCATTTCTGGTGATTAAGGGCAGGCTAACGAGGCGGGAGGGCGCGCATAACGTGGTAGTAACCCGGGTGGAGCCGCTTAACGTGCTTGATAAGGTCCCTCCGTCGAAAAACTGGAGATGATGATAACACTGTCCACAGAGTAGGGATAATTAGACTACTCCTCGAGAGTGCCGGCCATGTGCCTCCATTGAAACAATAGCTGGATTGCGGCGTGGAACAAATAACGAATAGACGGTACCAACGAACAAACTCATTAAACAAAGCTCAACAGCCGCGCTTCAGGTATAGTTTGACTCTCCCCCGTCTCCACCAGAAACACGGACGAGCCGTTGGGTGAAGAACCCAACGGCTCTTTTAGTATGCGGATACTAGACTCATTTCATATTCAATTAAATAGCATGCTTGGAACATAACATGAAGGCCCGGTTAGTATGGCAAACAGCCTCTGCGGTATAATCACATAGATTACTTAATATATTATTCATTATTTATATGAGTTCTATGTTTAAACTAAACTACAAGCTGGTAGAAAGTGAAGATGAACTAAGGGAAGCCTTTAAAGTAAGGAAAAGGATTTTTGTTGAGGAGCAGGGTATCTCAGAAAACCTGGAGCTTGACGGCTGTGATAGTAAAGCACTGCATATGGTAGTTCAATACGGTGAGAGAACTATCGGCACGGCTAGAGTTCTTTTCCCGGCTCCAGGAGTAGCTAAAATAGAGAGAATGGCCATTTTAAAAACCTTTCGCCGCAAAGGCATTGGGAGTGAAATTGTTTCATTTCTAAATGAAAGGCTGAAAACTAATAAAATAGACAGGGTTGTTGTCCATGCTCAATACCCCGCTGTCCCTTTCTACAAATCCTGTGGTTTTGTTGGATCAGGTGCGCCCTTCAACGAAGCCGGTATCGGGCACATAAAGATGGAACTCCTGTTATAGCTAGCTATAATATTAGCTAATCATCGCTCGGTAATCCCTTTTCCACAAAAAGGCTTAAAGGCCTATTACTAAAAGAATTGTAGCAACAAGCAATCAATAACTGCTATAATCACAACTTAGGCTGATTACCGATAAGGGGGTGGAGCGCATAATCTAGATTGCCTTGTATTAGTAAAGTAGAAATCTAAAAGGAGTTGTTAGTGAATAAAAAGCGTTTTCTGAAAGCAATAGCAATATTTAGCATGATTGGCGTGCTGGCGATAGGAATGGTACCTATGATCGGTTGCCCAACAACAGATACCGACGACCCAAATAACGATCCCCTCATTACAACAGTATATAAAATAGGCATAAGCCAGTATGTAACTCATCCGGCCCTTGATGCCGTCAGGGAAGGTATCATTGAAGGGCTGGCAGAGAAGGGTTATACAGTGGGCGACAATATTGAAATCGACTATCAGAACAGTGAATTGGATGGTACACTGTTCGCTTCAATTGCCCAGAAGTTCGTCGCGGACCAGGTTGATTTAATTGCAGCTATTGCCACCCCCAATGCCCAGGCAGCTATCAGTGCCGCCGAGGGAACAGGAATACCGGTTGTCTTTTCCGCCATTACCGACCCGGTTGGCTCAGATATGGTAACCAGTTGGGACTCTCATCCCAATGAGAATGTAACGGGTGTCAGTGATATGATCGTCGTGGCAGACGATGTTAATCTGATTCTGGAGATACTACCCGGAACCGCAACAATAGGTACTATCTATAACGCGGGCGAAGACAACTCAGTATTTCTTGTACAGAAACTGAATGAAGCTTGCGATGCCCTGGGCATAGTGGTAGTGGAGAGAACCGTAGCTACAAGCACGGACATCCTCGCTGCTGCCCAGTCACTAATAGGACAGGTGGACGCTATCTGGATCGGCACCGATAACACCGTGGTCACCGGCCTTGAGGCGGTAATTGGAGTCTGTGAGGATAATGACATTCCGCTTTTCCCCGCTGACGATCCATCAATTGAGAGAGGCGGAATAGGTTGTTACGGATTTGACTATAAAGATATCGGCATTCAGACTGGTTGGATGATAGCCGGGATACTTGATGGAGATGGTACGGCCAATAATGTACCAGTTGAGAAAGGGCAGATAATCAACCTCTCTCTCAACCTTGCTGCGGCAGAAGCAATGGGTGTAACTGTCCCGCAAGCGGTCATAGATAGGGCTGTCACAACATACTAATGGTTATTTAGAGAAGTAATCCAGCCGGGTCACAATATTTAGGATACTGGCCAAAACTTCTACGGTAAGGAAGTAGACTTGGATATATTTAGTAATCTATTTCCTATTTCCTTATATGAAGGGTTGGCATACGGCCTTGTGGCGATAGGTGTATATATCACCTTTCGTGTACTTTCTTTTCCCGACCTCACCGTAGACGGCAGCTTCCCACTTGGCGGCGCGGTAGTTTCCGTATTAATCATCAACGGCGTAGATCCTTGGGTGGGTACGTTTACCGCGTTTCTCGCCGGCATGTGCGCCGGGCTTGTTACCTCACTTCTTAATACTGCCCTGAGGATAAACGCTCTACTGGCCGGTATACTCATGATGGTAGGTCTCTATTCCGTAAACCTGATGATTATGGGCCGGGCAAATATCCCTCTCCTACGTGAGGTTACCGTCTTTGATGAAGCCGCTGGACTATTCGGAACCGACACCAGTACTACGTTTTCAATCATTTTTATGGCGGCACTTATAATCATCGTCCTCGCCATTCTGAACTGGTTGTTACGCACTGATATCGGGCTGGCGTTAAGGGCAACGGGTGACAACGAACAGATGGTGCGTGGTCTCGGGGGTAACACCAACCTGACTACGATACTGGGGGTATCGATGTCCAATGGACTCGTCGCCCTTGCCGGAGCCATGATAGCTCAGAATCAAGGATTTGCTGATATAGGCATGGGAATAGGGATGATTGTAATGGGACTGGCATCAGTAATAATCGGAGAGGGAATATTCCGACCCCGCGGTATAACCGGAATTCTGCTGGCAGTGGTTGGTGGCGCTTTCGCCTATCGCCTGTTTTTAGGTATTGCCCTCAGATTGGGGTTGCCGCCGACCGACCTGAAGCTGGTAACGGCAGTTCTGGTAGTTGTAGTTCTGGCAATTCCATACATACGGAAGAGGCTGCGCCATGAATGGGTACCACCGGCAGCCAGAATGTAGGGAGGATTCCTATAGACGATAACAGTATATTGCGCCTCCAGGAAGTAACCAAAGTGTTTTGCCCCGGCACTATTGATGAAGTCAAAGCACTGGATAATATCAATCTGGATATTATTGCTGAAGATTTTATTACCGTCATTGGCAGTAATGGCGCCGGAAAAACCACGCTTCTTAATATTATTGCCGGTGTATATCCACCAGAACGGGGCGGCAAGCTCATTGTAAATGGTAGAGATATCGCCAATCTGAGCGAGCATGGGCATGCCCGGTATGTCGGCAGGGTTTATCAGGATCCCCGCACAGGTACCGCGGCCAAAATGACCATAGCCGAAAACCTGTCGCTAGCCATAATGCGGGGGCAGAAACGCGGTGTCGGAACAGCCATAACCAAACAGCGTAAGGAATTATTTCGCACTGTATTGGTACCATTGGGATTGGGATTGGAAGATAGGCTAACCGCTTTAGTGGGTACACTTTCAGGTGGGCAGAGGCAGGCCTTGTCTCTGGTGATGGCTACAATGAGTAAACCGTCTTTACTATTACTTGATGAGCACACGGCCACACTGGATCCCAAAACAGCCCGTATTGTACTTGAGCTTACACAAATGGTTGTCTCCCGGGAGAAAATGACTACGGTAATGGTTACACACAATATGGAACTTGCGCTAAGATTCGGCAACAGGTTACTGATGATGCACAAAGGCAAGATTATAGTTGACTTAAACCACCAGCAGAGAATTAACCTGACTGTCAGCGACCTGGTTGATGCTTTTGAAAAAGCCAGCGGAGAACAATTTGTTGATGATAGTGTATTGCTTAGCTCGGTTGATCCTATGACCAGAAAATAAACATAAAGTACCGGGGAGGTCTTATGAGCTCTGAAAAACCCCCGAAAGGGACTGAAAGCCTGTTGGGAAAAGCGGCTAACCTTGCGCACCTGGTGGCCTACCAGACAGGGGCGGTGGTAAGCCGAACGATAATTGACAAGAAGACGGGAACACTGACCCTCTTTGCCTTTGACGCCGGCCAGGGCCTGAGCGAGCACACGGCGCCGTTTGACGCCTTCGTGCAGATTATTGACGGCGGCGCCGCAATCACCATCTCCGGGAAGGGCTTTCATCTGAAACAGGGCGAGATGATCGTTATGCCGGCGGGCCAGCCGCATTCCCTGAAAGCCCTGGAGAAGTTCAAGATGATGCTGGTGATGATAAGGTCATAAAGCAACCCGCCCCCCCCGTCCGGTACTTAACATAACCTATCTTCCCCCTGCCCACACGCCAGGCTCCGGAATTACAGCGGGGCCGGTCTTTTATCTGCCCCGCCGGCGTGCCATAATAGAAGACGTGGAGCTTTTTTCCCAGTCGCTAATCGTCTTCGGGCTGGCCATAGTCGAACTCTGGCTGGCCATCCCCACCGGTTTCATTATGGGACTGCATCCGGTGGCTGTAGCCATCGCCTCTATCACGGGTGCGGTTCTGGCCGCCTTTATCGTAGTCCTGGCAGGAGAACGGCTGCGGACCTGGCTGGCGCAGCAACGCTATGGCCGCTTCCTCCTGGACTGGCAGCAGGGACGGGCAAAGATAATCTGGGCCAAATACGGCGTCGTCGGCCTGGGGCTGCTAGCGCCGCTGCTAACAGGGGCGCCAATCGGCGCCCTGGTGGGCGTCACCTTCGGCATCCCGCGGCGACGCCTGGTGCTGTGGATGACTATCGGCGTCGTGCTCTGGGGTGCCGGCCTGACGCTGGCCGGGGTACTGGGCCTGATTGTCTTTGAAGGAATAACCGGATAGACCCCAGGGGGTATTGACAAAAGACGCCCTGCGCCCTATATTTGGTGGCCTACTATTCCAAAGGAGGAAACAAATGGCCAAGATGCCCCCGGAAGTGATGGAGTTTTTCAATGAATCACTGGTGGCCAAAGTGGTGGCCACCGAAGATAAAAACGGCGAGCTAAATGTATCTCCCAAGGGAAGCCTGGTGCCTCTGGACGAGGAGACGCTGGCCTATGCCGACCTTTACGGCCCCGGCTCACGCACGCACCAGAACCTGCTGGCCACCGGCAAAGCGTCTGTGATGGCCTACCGGGTTACGGCCACTCCGCCCTTCACCGCCTATCAGGTAAAGGGACACCTGGGCCAGAGCCTCACCTCAGGGCCCGTCTTCGAAACCGTGGCCGGCCCTATCGTGGCTATGGGTATGGAAGTCAAGGCGGTGAACACCATCAAGGTGGATAAGGTCTCCTCGGAGTCGCCGCTGGAGCCGGGCAAGAAGCTGGGCTAAAGCCGCTTCCTTGCCAGAACACGGGTGTTCTCCTGGCGGCGGGTGATGCCCTCCTGGTCCAGCCGGGTGAGCAAGGGAATGCTGTACTTGCGGCTGAAACCGAGCAGCGCATTGACATCCTGAATGGAGATGCGGCCGTTCTTCTCCAGGAAAGCCACTACCGCCTTCCTGGCGGCTTCATAAGTCTCCGCCGGCAGCAGGATACCATCAGGCAATTCCACCAGCATACCCTGACGGCACATATAGCTGATGACATCGGTGCTGCCGGGTAGCTGGGCGGCCAAATCCTTCCTGGCGGGGGGATTGGAGCCGCTTTTTGCGAAAAGGGCCAGCACCTTCTCTGCCAGCTTCTCCTGCTCCGGGGAAAGCCTGGCCTGGTGGCCGGAAAGGGCGGCGGTCTCCCCCCGGACGACTATCCTGCCTTCCTCGGAAGCCTGCGCCAGCAGCCGGACGAAGACCTCCCGCGGCATGACCAGACGGCTGGCCAACTCCGCCTGGGACAGCCCCGCCTTAAGCGGATTAAGCGAGTGCTCCTTCTTAAGAGCATCCATCATTGCCCCGTCCTGCTTCCCGAAGTAACCGCTATCAACAACATAGGCGCCAGTGACGATGAGCTTACCGCCTTCCCGGAGCTCGTCCAGGCAGGCGGCTATCTCCACCGCCGCATAGGCGCTGGCTTTGAGCAGCTCCTTGCTCTCTATGTAGCGGTTCTTTTCAACCTCGGATAAGAGCAGCCCTTCAAGGCCGGCTTTGGCTCTTTTCTCCAGGAAGGCTATTACGCCGGCGGAATCCTTGAGCCGGTGCTTCCGGGCCTGGGGGTCGAGCACCACCCCACCACCGATGGTCTGCGGCGGCGACTGGCTTCTGACGACAAAGCGCTGGCCGATATAGGTAGCCACTTCTTCATTGAAGCGAAGCTGAGCCAGCGCCGAGCCACCCGGGGGCAAGGCTTTTGCATCCAGCAACACCACCCGTCCCAGCAGTTCCCTCGTCTCCAGAAAGACCACCAGCTCGCTGTTATTCTTTACGGGCCTGTCCAGGCCGGGCAGGAGCCTTATCCTCACGTCAATCAGCCCGGTGGCCAGCGTCTGCTGGTCGGGGGCCAGGATTATGTCACCCCGGGCGATGTCCTCTTACTTCACCCCGGCCAGGTTGAGGGCCACCCGGCTGCCGGGCAGGGCCGTGGCCGCCTTCTGCTTATAGCTTTCGACGGAGCGCAGGTGGGCGGGTAGGTTAGCGGGCGATATTATGACATCGTCGCCGTTGGA
>DAOUZU010000031.1 GCA_030665535.1 Dehalococcoidia bacterium | reverse complement strand
TCGGCCAGGGCCTTCAGCTTTTTGGCTTTGGCGTTGTAGTAGCCGCTGGGGTAGATAAGCCCGGCCAGTTCGGCCTGCTTCATCCGACGCAGGGCCGGTGGCGATAGCGCCTCGGTTGCCTTCAGGCGGGCGATGACCTTCTCCACGTTGCCCCAGGCAGCCGACTGGGTGAGGATAGCGCCGACCATCACCTCAAAGGGAGACTCCGCCGGCCACCAGCGCTGCCGCCCGTAGCGGGCCAGCAGGCGATCATAAATAACCTCAAAACGTCCGGTTAGCGCTTCCGTACCCATGGCGGTGTCACCGCCCCGTCAACCGAATCGTGGCCGGGCATGTAGGGCTTGACATCAATTACCGGTGTGCCGTTGATGAAATCAATCCCCTTCACCTTGAGAATATTGCCCCGCTGCTCCAGCAGCCGGACAGTGACTTCGCCCAGCGGGTTGGGGCGGAATGGCGAGCGGGAGGCGAAGACACCCACCTGGGCTAGCTCCTTACGACCCCGGGGGTGGATCTTGAGGGCCATCTTGTCCTTCTCCGCCGCCTGGTGCATCCAGGTAATTATAATTATGTGCGAAAACTCTTCCAGGCTGTCCAAGCCTTCGGCCAGGCGAGGTTCAATAACAATCTCGGATTCTATCTGTTGCCAGTCAAAGCCTCTCTCCGGCTTCTCTTTCACCTCATTACGGACGAAACCGATAGGTTCCAGCTTCATAGACTTACCGGCCATTTAATCTTTCCTTAAAAAGACGATGCCGCCGGTAGCAGCCCTTCGGCCCTGTCCCGGCGGCTACTCAAGCGGCGTCAGGGTGAGCAGCTTCTTGGCAATCTTGGGGTATTTGGCGATGAAGAGCAGCTGGTCCTCGATAAGCGGTTTGTGCGATTCCACAGTGGCGTAACGCACCAGCTCCAGTATTTCGTTGGCCTCTTGCTTGCTGGCGAAGGAGACGGCCATCTTGCCCATAACATGGCTGAATCCGGATATCCCGCTGTATTCACCGGCGCCTATTTCCCTCCCCGTCTCGACGATCTCCGGCACCCCCCGGCCCAGCTCCCTGAAACCGTACAGCTCATAGTTCTGGGGATCCTTAAGGACGCCGTCGGCATGGATGCCGGACTCATGGGCGAAGGCATTATCACCCACTCCGGGCTGGTTTATGGGAATGGGCACATCAAAGGCATAGCTGGCGAATTTGGCTATCTTCCAGGCCCGCGAAAGGTCTATGTTGTCGCCCAGCTCGTATTTGCCGGCCAGCCCCTTGGACTTGGTGAGGGCCAGTATGGTGGCTACCAGGTCGGCGTTGCCGGCCCGCTCGCCGATGCCGTTAACGGTGGTGTTTATGTAGGCATCCTGGCCGCCGTCGACGGCCCCCTTGGCCCCGGCCACCGAGTTGGCTACGGCCATGCCCAGGTCGCCGTGGCAGTGTACCTCTATGGGAAGCTCCACCTTTTGGGCCAGTGCCTTGATGGCATCGTAAATGGTAAACGGGTCGTCGTAGCCCAGGGTATCGCAGTATCTCAATCTGTCGGCACCCGCTTCCCTGGCCGCCCTGCCGAACTCAATAAGGTACTCCAACTTGGTCCTTGAGGCGTCCTCGGCGTTTACGCCGATGCTCTCGGCACCGTGTTGCCGGGCGGCTTCCACGGCAGCCGTCATATCCGAAACGATATCAAAATGGTCCTTCCGCCCCTCGAACTTGCCGTTTATCATCTGGTCTGAGGTGGAAATGGACAGGTTCAGGTGTTTCAGGTCAGGCAGCCGTTTGAAAGCCGTCTCCACGTCGGCCACTATCGCCCTTATCCAACCCTCCAGGCGGATAGGGGCCAGCACGCCCAGACGGGCCAGCTCCAGGTTGGCCGATATATAGTTGGTCTCGTGCTTGGTGGTGGGGAAGCCAAACTCAGACTGAAAAACCCCCAACTCATTCAGGTACATGTTGAGCAGGGTTTTTTCCAGTTTGGAAAGCCCCAGCTTGGCCGTCTGCACGCCGTCCCGGTTGGTGACATCAATAAAATGAATCTTGGGCAAATGAACCTCTTTGCCGGTAGTTCTGGATGAAACCGGCCCCCGATGCTATCACGTTTTGGATGACTTTAGCAACCGCGGCCGCCCCGCTCCAATGCCACCATCCCAACCGGTGTGTTAAAATGGCAGCAATCAATTGGGCCGGGAGAAGGCGTGGGCGAGCTTGAGTTCGGAGCGGAGATTCTCTGGGTGTTGGTGGCCGCCGTTATCGGCGGCCTGGCCGCCCGCTGGCTGAAGCTGCCGATAATTATCGGCTACCTGGCCGGCGGCCTGGTCGTCGGCCCTTTCGGCCTGGGCCTGGTACACGACGCCGACACCGTCAACGCCATGGCCACCATCGGCGTTATCCTGCTCCTCTTCACCCTGGGGCTGGAATTCTCCCTGAAAGAGCTTAAGCGCACCGGACGGGTGGCCATCCTCGGCGGGAGCATCCAGATACTGGTGACAGCCGGCGCCGGTCTGGCCCTGGCCCTGCTACTTGGCTGGACACTCAACCAGGCCATCTTCTTCGGCTTTCTCATCTCGCTAAGCAGCACCACCATAGTGCTGAAGACCCTGCTCGACCGCGGCGAACTGGACACGGCCCACGGCCGCATTATGATAGGTATCCTCCTAGTGCAGGACATCAGCCTGATACCGCTGATGATTATCCTGCCCACCCTGGGCGGCGGGGAGGGAGGCCAGCTGGCCGCCCTGGGCCTGGCCACCCTCAAGGCGGCTGCCTTTATCGGCGGTATGTTTGTGCTGGGCGTGTGGGGTCTGCCCCGACTGCTGCGCCGGGTGGCCGGGGGGCGTTCCCGTGAGCTGTTTCTGCTCACCGTAGTCAGTCTGTCCCTGGCGGCCGCCTTCGGTGCCTTCTTCCTGGGCCTGTCGGCGGCTATCGGCGCCTTTATCGCCGGGCTGCTCATCGGCCAGTCCCTCTTCGCCCGCCAGGCCTTCGCCGATATCGTGCCCTTGCGCGATATATTCGGCGCCGTCTTCTTCGTTTCCCTGGGCATGCTGGCCGACCCCGGCTTCACCATCGACAACCTGGGCACAATAGCGACGCTGGTGACCTTCATCGTCGCCGTCAAGTTTGTCATCCTGACTGTCATCCCCTGGCTGTTCGGCAATAACGCCAGAACATCACTCTTCACCGGCCTGGGCCTTATCCAGATAGGCGAGTTCAGCTTCGTCCTGGCCGGGGTGGGCTTGATAGGCGGCATCATAACCGAGCATATCTACTCCCTGACCCTGGCCAGCGCCGCCATAACCATGGCCCTGACCCCCTTTGCCCTGAAGCTGGCGCCGGTGCTCTACCGGCGGCTGAGCCGAGGGAAGGGATTCAGCCGGCTGGTGGCCCGGCGCGGCGACCTGGACGGAAGGATAGATAGATGCACGCTATCGGGCCACGCCGTCATCTGCGGCCATGGCCGGGTGGGCTCCATCATCAGCCGGGTGCTGGACAGGCGAAACCTTTCCTACCTGGTCATTGAAATCGACCCGATAGTCATCGCCAACCTGAATGCCCGCGGCGTACCCTGCATCTACGGCGATTCCTCCAACCCGGAGATACTGGCCCATGCCTGCCTGGACAGGGCGCGGGTGCTTATCTGCACCTTCCCCGACTTCATTGAAGTGGAGATGACGGTCAGGAACGCCCGGCTGATCAACCCCAAGCTGGATATAGTGGCCCGGGTGCACCGCGACAGCGATGCCGATGTGCTTAAAGGTATAGGCACCAACGAGCTAGTGCGCCCCGAGTTTGAGGCCAGCCTAGAGGTAGCCCGCCACACCCTGCAACGCTTCGGCGTGCCCACCCTGGAGGTGCAGCGCATCCTCAACGGCCTGCGCCGGGAAAAAATGACCTAGCTTACGCCGGCCACTCCCCTGATTCAGCTAGTCACTGCGCCAGCGGTGTGCTACAATCGATAAAACATCATCCTCACAGATTCCGAGTTCATATGAATCTGCAGAACAGACTAATACGGGTAGCGGTCATTCTGGCCGCAATCGTCACCGGCGGCACTATCGGCTATATGCTAATTGAGGGCTGGTCTTTCTTAGACGCCCTTTATATGACGATAACGACAATCACCACCGTCGGTTACGATGAGGTTCACCCCCTTTCCGAGGTAGGAAAGGTCTTCAGTATAATTTTGATAGTAGGCGGGGTAGGCGGAGCGCTCTATGCCCTGACGACTGTGGTAGGTTATTTTGTAGAGGGCCAGTTCGGTAGCACGCTGGGGAGGCGACAGATGAAAAACAAAATTGCCAGGCTGAAGGACCACTTTATCATCTGCGGCTACGGGCGGGTGGGGCAGGAAGTTGCCCGCGCTTTCGCCGGGGACGGCGTGCCTTTCGTCGTCATAGACAGCAGCCAGGAGAGCATCGCCCAAGCGGAGAAGGACGGCTACCCCCACCTTCTGGCCAATGCTACCGAAGACGATGTGCTCAAGGAAGCCGGCATTGCAAAGGCACGGGGCCTGGTAGCGGCGGTGGGCGGTGATGTGGATAACACTTATATCACCCTGTCCGCCAGGGGGCTGCGGCCGGACTTGTTTATCGCCGTCCGCGCCTCGGACAGGGAGGCGGAGGTCAAACTGGCCCGGGCCGGCGCCGACCGCATTGTGTCACCCTACAGCATCGGCGCCCGGCGTCTGGCTATGCTGGCCTTGCGGCCGGCGGTGGTGGACTTTATTGATACGGTAGCCTACGGCCCGGGCCGGGATCTCAAGCTGGAGAATATCGCCGTCAGCGACAGCTCCCCCTTGGCCGGAACAACCGTTGCGGCCACCCGCCAGCGCACCAAGGTCAATATCCTGGCCATCAGCGATAAGAAAGGCAAACTGCTAGCCAATCCGACCGGAGAAGATACGATTGAAGCCGGCGGCCGTCTCATTGTCATCGGCACCAAGGAGCAGTTGTGCACCCTGGAGGAGGGCTGCCGGGATAGTTAACGGTAATATATATTCGGAATATCAGAGGTAATACTATGAATAAAACCAGGGTAGGTATCATTAATGTCACCGGCTATGTAGGCATGGAACTGGCCCGGTATCTGCAGCAGCACCCTCACGTTGAGCTTGTTTCGGTTACCGGCCGCAGCGCCGCCGGCAAGCGGCTGGGGGATGTCTTCCCCCACCTCGCGGGCCTTGACCTCACCATTCAAACTGAGCTGGGCGATGTTGAGCTAGCTTTCTCCGCTATGCCGCATAAAGAGAGTGCGGCGGTGGTAGCTCCGCTCGTAGAGCGCGGCCTGAAGGTGATAGACTTAAGCGCCGATTTCCGCCTTAAAGACGCCGGGCAGTACCCCGCCTGGTACGGCTTCGCGCACCCCCAGCCGCCGCTTCTGGCTGATGCCGTCTACGGCCTGCCTGAGCTTCACCGCCGCCAGATAGCGGCAACGTCACTGCTAGCCAACCCCGGCTGTTTTCCCACCGGCGCCATACTGGCGCTGGCGCCACTGGTAAAGGCGGGGCTTATCAGCGACGACATAATAGTTGATTCAAAGACGGGCGTCTCCGGGGCCGGCCGCGGCCTTACGCTGGGCAGCCACTACGCCGAGGCCAACGAGGACACCACCGCCTACGCCCTAGAGGGACACCGCCACCTGCCGGAGATTGTCCAAGAGCTTACCGCCTTGGGCGGCGAGCCGCGGGTTACCTTCGTCCCCCACCTGGTGCCGATGGCGCGGGGCATACTGACCACCTGCTACGCTACGCCCAAAGAAACAACGGGCCGGGAAGGGCTACGGCAGCTTTATCGGGACTTCTATAAAAACGAGCCTTTCGTCCGGGTGGTAACGGCGCCGCCGCACACCAAGCACACCTGGGGCAGCAATCTCTGCCTTGTCTACCCCACCGTGGACGCCAGGACGGACCGGTTGGTGATAATAAGCTGCCTGGACAACCTGGGCAAGGGGGCCGCCGGCCAGGCGGTGCAGAACATGAACCTGATGCTGGGCCTGCTGGAGACGGCTGGCCTTGAAGCGCCCGCGGTTTATCCTTAAGAGGTCTCCCGTTCTACCATCTCTTTGTAGGCGGCCATAAGCCGGCGGGTGATGGGGCCGGGTTTTCCCGAACCTATGGTAATTGTCTCCCCCTCATTGTCCCTGATTGAGACCAGGGGCATTATCTCCATGGTGGAGTTGGTCAGGAAGGCCTCGCTGAAGTGCTCCAGGTCGGCAATCCTCACCTGGCCCTCGGCGCTAGCGATACGTATTTCGGCGGCCAGCTCCAGTACCGCCCGGCGGGTCACCCCGGGCAGCAGGCCGCTATCCAGAGGAGGCGTCGCCAGGCCACCGGACGGCCTCACCAGGAAGATGTTGCTGGCGCTGCCCTCGGTGAGATGGCCACATTCGTTCAGGAAAATGGCCTCGTCAAGGCCGGCGGCTTCGACCTCGCGCCGTGCCAGAATATTTTCCAGGTAGCTGGTCGTCTTTAGCCTGTACAGGGGCGGCTGGCTCAAGCGGGGATAAGCGACTAGGGCGGCGCGAAAGCCGCTCTCATATTTCTGCGTTGGCGGCGGCGTATAGCTGCCGGCAGTAATAACTACCGTGGGCTTATTGCCGACGCCGGGGAAGGGGCCGGCCTCCCCCCGGGAGACGGTCAAACGCAGGCGGGCCTCCTTGAGGCCGTTGGCGGCCAGGGTAGCCCGGCAGGCCTCTGCCAACCCGGCGGCGCTAAGGCCGGTATCCATTTTCAGCTCCGCGGCCGCCTCCAGCAGCCGTTCTATATGCCTTTCCCGTAGAAATATGATGCCCTTGTAGGCCCGCATCGTCTCAAAGAGGCCGTAACCGTAGAGGAAACCGTGGTCATAGATGGATACCAGCGCCTCCGTGCGGGCGACAAGCGAGCCATTCAGGTAAACAATCTCTGCCATCAGTTTCCCCTTTCCGCCGAATAAAGATGTAGGAAGTTATTGAGTATGTCGTGGCCTCTGTCGGTGAGGATAGATTCGGGGTGGAACTGGATGCCCTCCACCATATTCGCCCTGTCCCGAACGGCCATAATCTGGCCGTCCTCCGTCCGCGCCGATACCTCCAGCGATGGCGGCACCTGCCGGCTGTCTATGACCAGGGAGTGGTAACGGCCGCCGACCAGGGGGCTGGGGAGGTCGCCGAAAATGGTACGGCCATCGTGGAAAACGAGGGACTGCTTGCCGTGTACCGGCAGCGCCGCCCGCACGATGCTCCCGCCGTAGACCTGGCCGATGCACTGGTGTCCCAGGCAGACCCCCAGGATGGGGATTTTCCCCTTGAAGCGGCTGACGACATCGTTGGAGATACCGGCCTCATGCGGCGTGCACGGCCCCGGCGAGATGACGATGTGGCTGGGGGCCATATCTTCAATCTGGGCAAGGGTCAGGTTATCGTTGCGGTGGACGGCCGGCTGCCAGCCCAGCTCGCCCAGGTACTGGGCCAGGTTGTAGACGAAGGAATCATAGTTATCGATGACCAGTATCAAGGCGCCGCCTCCACGCTGACCCGGCCGGCCAGGTTGAGCGCCTGGATGAGCGCCCGAGCCTTGTCCAGCGTCTCCTCGTACTCCGCCTCCGGCTTGGAATCATAGACGATGCCGCCGCCCACCTGGAAGCAGGCTTTGCCGTCCTTAACCAGAACGGTGCGGATGACGATGTTCAAATCCATGTCTCCATTAAAGCCCAGATAACCGATGGAGCCGGTGTAGACGCTGCGGCGGGTTGGCTCCAGCTCGTCGATAATCTCCATGGCCCGCACTTTGGGCGCGCCGGTAATGGAACCGCCGGGGAAGGTGGCCTTCAGCAGTTCAATGGCCCCCTTGCCGGGGGAAAGGCGGCCCTCCACGGTGGAGGTCAGGTGAAAGACGGTGGGATAATTCTCCAAGACAGCCAGCTCCGTCACTTTTACGCTGCCGTAGCGGCAGATGCGGCCCAGGTCGTTGCGCTCGAGGTCTACGATCATCACGTTCTCGGCCCGGTCTTTAACGCTGGAGAGAAGCTCGTTGGCCAGGGCGGCATCCTCGGCCAGGGTGGCGCCGCGGCGGCGCGTCCCTTTGATTGGCCTGGTCTGTACCAGGTCTCCGGAAAGCCTCAAGAACCGCTCCGGCGAAGCACTGGCCACGGACACATCCTCAAAGCCGAGGTAGGAGGCGAAGGGGGCCGAGTTGACCAGCCGCAGCTGCCGGTATAGCTCGTAGGGAGGGGCGGCCAGCTTGGCCTCGAAGCGCTGCGAAATGTTCACCTGGAATATATCGCCGGCCAGGATATACTCCCTGGCAACGGCCACCGCTTTCAGATACTGCCGGCGGCTGAAGTTGGCCTTGAGGGCTATCTCGCTGCCGACCGGGGCCGTGCCGGCAGAACCGGCGCCCTTTGGTCTGCCGCTTAATATCAGGGCTTTTAGCTCATCCAGTCGGGCCTGCGCCCGCCGTTTTCTGGCCGTTTCATTCTCCTCGGGAAAGCCGCAGGAGATGATATAGGCCCGGCCCTGCTGGAGATCAAAAGCGATAATGGTGTCATAGAAGGCAAGGTAGCACTCCGGTAGTTTGAGGTCATCAACCGCCGTCCGCGGCAGGCGCTCTAAAAAGTGGCACAAGTCGTAGCTGAAATAGCCCACGGCGCCGCCGCTAAAGGGAACGGGAACGGGGCCGGTCTCCATCCGGTAGCGCCGGAGCAACCCGTCGAGAACATCAAAGGGGTTACCCATTACCGTCTCCTTGCGCCCGTCGTCGTAGCTGAGGCTGATTTCCTGGCCGCGGCTCTTCAACACCAGGAAGGGGTCAGCACCAATAAAGGAGTAACGCCCCAACTTGGCCGGGTCCATGCCGCTGTCCAGAAAGAAGCTATGCGGCCGCTCTTTTATAAGCTCAAAGCACCGGGGCGCCTCAAGCGGCATCTTCATCTCCTCCACCAGTGGATAACGTTTCACCATCTTGCCCTCGCCGGCTATTATATATCACCCGCCTCCGGATGGGGAATGCCCCTCCGCCCGTTCTTGTCCCCCGGTAATACCCTCTGCTATGCTTAACCGGGTCTTTTAATGAACCAGAAAACAGCCGGCTTCCGCCCCTCCAGCTATGTCAAGATAACCCTGCTGGGCTTCGCCATAACCGCCCTGTGGAGCAGCCTTCACAGCATCATACTGCCGCTTCAACTGCTGGACTTCGTCGCCGAGTCGCAGAAGAACACCTACCTGGGGCTGCTGACCTTCGCCGGCCTTGTCCTGGCCATGGCCGCCCAGCCGATTGCCGGTGCCATCTCCGACCGCTCCGGCTTCCACTTGGGGCGCCGCCGCCCCTATGTCCTGCTGGGTATCCTAGCCGGTATCCTTTTCCTGGCCGGCATAGGCTTTGCCGGTAGCTTCGCCATCCTGTTCATTACCTACTGCCTGCTCCAGATTTCGACCAACACCGCCCAGGGGCCCTACCAGGCCTTCATCCCCGAGATGGTGCCGGAGGGCAAGCGGGGCACCGCCTCCGGGGTAAAGTCCCTCCTGGAGATTCTGGGCGGGGTGGCTTTGCTTTACCCCATCGCCATCTTCATGGACAATTTCGCCGACGACGAGGGCAGGGTGTGGCTGTGGCTGTCACTGACGTTGCTGGGGATTCTCCTGCTGGCCTTTATGGCCGCCACCGTCCTGTTGGTGAAAGAGCCTGCCGCCAGGGCCGGCCCCCAGCAATCATTCTTGACCACCATTATTAAACCCTTTAAGATAGATATTAAAGCCCACCGTGATTTCATCTGGTTCCTGGCCTCCCGCCTGCTTATCTTTATGGCCTTCGCCACTATCCAGCAGTTCGCCCTTAATTTCCTTAAAGATGTCATCGGCGTTGCCAATCCTGCCGAGGCCACCGCCCAGTTTTCCCTGGTGGCTGT
>DAOUZU010000087.1 GCA_030665535.1 Dehalococcoidia bacterium | reverse complement strand
GCAGTCGATAAGGGATTGATTGATAAAGATAAAGGTGAGGTTGCAGTGGAGACGGCCGCCGGGCTAAGGACGGCCCGGCTATGCTGGGAAAAGGGTCGGATAGCCCAGATACAGGTGGCTATGGGCAAGCCCGGATTTGCCGCTGAGGAGATTCCGCTGACCGTTAAGCCAAATAGGGAAGAAGTTGACATAAAACTCATCGCCGACTATCCACTTACCGTTGACGGCAACGATCTCAAGCTGGCTTTCGTCTCTATGGGCAACCCGCACGCCGTTTACTTCTGGAACTATCCGGTGGAGGATTTTCCCATGGAGCGGCTGAGTCCGGATATTGAGCGCCACCAGCTATTTCCCAACAGGGTAAACTTTGAGGTGGCCCATGTCATCAGCCGTAAGGAGATAGAGGTGAGGGTCTGGGAGAGAGGCGTTGGCGAGACGCTGGCCTGCGGCACTGGCGCCAGTGCCGTGGCTGTGACTGCACAACTGTTGGGCCATGTAGATAAGCAAGTAGATATTAAACTACCGGGCGGAACCCTTGAAGTGGAATGGGACGGGGAAGGGGAAGTCTACCTAAGCGGCCCGGCGGAGATTGTCTTTAACGGAGTATGGCCGGAGAAACAACGTGAGGATTTAACATAATGAGATTATCCCGCAGAATTGAGAACCTGCCGCCTTACCTATTTGTTGAAATCAGCCGGAAAATAGCTATGAAGAGGGCCAAGGGTGAGGAGGTCATCAGCCTGGCTATCGGCGACCCCGACATGCCCACCCCGCCGCACATCGTCGAGAGGCTGTGCCGGGCAGCCAGGGAGCCGGCCAACCACCGTTACCCGGAGACGGAAGGCCTGCCGGAGCTGCGCCGGGCCATCGCCGAATGGTACCAGGGGCGTTTCGGCGTCGCCCTTGACCCGGAAGAAGAGGTGCTGCCGCTCATCGGCTCCAAGGAAGGCATCGGCCACATCGCCTGGTGTTTCATCGACGAAGGCGATATCGCTCTGGTGCCGGACCCAGGCTACCCTGTCTACGCTATCGCCACTACGCTGGCCGGCGGCGAGCCGTATTATATGCCGCTGATCCGGCAGAACGACTTCCTGCCCGACCTGGGGGCCATACCGGAAGGCGTCTTGCAAAAGGCCAAGCTGCTCTGGATAAACTATCCCAACAACCCCACTGCCGCCACAGCCGATATAGAGTTCTTTAATAATGTAGTTAAGTTGGCCGGCCAGCATGACCTGGCTGTTTGCCACGACGGCCCTTACTCGGAGGTGGCCTTCGACGGCTATAAGCCGCTGAGCTTCCTTCAGGCCGAGGGGGCTAAAGATGTCGGCATTGAGTTTCATTCGTTATCCAAGAGTTACAATATGTCCGGTTGGCGCATCGGCATGGCGGTGGGCAACGCCACCATGATAGATGCCCTCAGGCGCTTCAAGTCAAACCTGGACTCCGGCATCCCCCAGGCGATACAGTATGCCGCCATCGAGGCCCTGAGAGGCCCCCAGGATGTTATAGCCAGGCACAATGAGATATACCAGCGGCGTTGTGACCTGATTTGCGAGGCCCTGGCCGATATGGGGCTGGAGGTGATGCCCACCAAAGCCAGCCTCTATGTCTGGGCTAAAGTCCCCGAGGGCTACACTTCGTTAGAATTCGCCAACGACCTGCTGGAAGAGGTGGGCGTGGTGGTCACCCCCGGCATCGGCTACGGTAAGCACGGTGAGGGTTTCGTCCGCCTTTCCCTAACCGTCTCCGACGCCGGCCTGGTCAAAGCCCTGTCCCGCCTGGCTGCCTGGCAGGGTAAAGGGGATAAGAAAAAAAAGAACAAGTAGGCCTGCCTCTTCCTTGACATAAAACACCGGTTAAGTGGAAAGTATTAGGAAATACGGCCAAAAGCCCTTCAACATAGCCGTCCTCCACGGCGGCCCGGGCGCAGCCGGAGAGATGGCGCCGCTGGCCCGCGAGCTAGCCGGTGTCAGTGGGGTTCTTGAGCCGCTGCAGACGGCGGCCACACTGGAAGGGCAGGTCCAGGAGCTGAGGGCCGCTCTGGAGGAGAACGGAAGCCTGCCCGTAAGCCTTATCGGTTTCTCCTGGGGGGCCACGCTCGGCTATATTCTGGCCGCCCACTACCCGGCGCTGGTCAAGAAGCTAATACTGGTTGGCGGTGGGCCGTTTGAAGAGAAGTACGCCGCTGCCATTATGGATACCCGCTTAAACCGGCTTGGCCAGCGGGCGGGACGTAAGGTCGTTTCTACGATGGCGGCCTTGGAAGACCCGACCACCCCGGATAAAGGTGGGCTCTTTGCCCTCATGGGCAAGCTGATGACAAAGGCCGATTCTTACGATCCCTTGCCCCGGAGTGACGAGGTACTGGAGTACCGCCACGACATCTATAAGGGCGTCTGGCCGCAGGCGGCGGAGCTGAGGCGCAGCTGTGTTCTCCTGGAACTTGGCAGGAGAATCAGGTGCCCCGTGGTGGCTATCCATGGGGATTACGACCCCCATCCCGTCGCCGGCGTGAAAGAACCGCTTGGTCGCGTCCTCAAAGACTTCCGCTTCTTCCTGCTGGCGAAATGCGGCCACCACCCCTGGATGGAGCGGCAGGCCAAGGATGAGTTCTATGGCATCCTTAAGAGAGAGCTATAAACGAACGTTAGTTATGATAACGTAAGCAAAGTCAGCGGGGGGAGCATTATACACCTGTTTATCGTGAATACGACATAACATATATAGTGCGAACCACTTAACGAATGCTATAGTCTTTACATAACAGATGATGCCCGTGGTTGTGTCGTTCTCTTGCAAATTACCGGTTTCTGTCGCCTATCGGCGGCGTTGATATTCACCAGGCTGCATCGCTAATATATTCGCTTTCCACAGGCCGCCAGCCGCTGGGCCCTATCCCATAGGGGCGTCAAGACGGATTAGGCCCCTGCAAGAGCCTATATGTAGATTACCATTAAGAAGGAGTTTCTGGGGGCTTATTATTGATCTGAGAGAGCCATTTTGCGGCGGTCCTGACAGGAGCCTTTGGCGGCCCCAAAAGGGCCTGTTTTATCTCCTTCCGGAGACGGCCCAGCCCCCACCCCGCCAGCGCCGAGGCAAGCAAGGTGTCCTTGCCGGCCAGGCCCGGCCAGTTGGATAGATAGTCCAAGGCCGAGTCCTCGTCCCACTGCCGGCTCTTATCGAGCAGAAGATCTATCTTGTTGAGGACGGTCAGCCGCGGCTTGGCGGCGATATTTAGCTCGGCAAGTATCGTTTCCACTGTTTGACATTGTTCAACGGCGTTATGTGAAGTAAGGTCTACCACATGAACAAGCAGGCTGGCCTGGCTGATTTCCTCAAGTGTCGCCCTAAAGGCGGTAATAATTGTCGGCGGCAGTTTCCTTATAAAGCCAACCGTGTCCGTCAGCAGAGCGGTACCGCCGTCGGGCAGTGATATGCGACGGGTAATGGGATCCAGGGTGGCGAAGAGTTTGTCCTCCACCAGCACATTGGCGCGGCTGAGGGCGTTGAGCAGGCTGCTCTTCCCGCTGTTGGTATAGCCCACTAGGGCAACGACAGGTATGCCCTGGCGCTGGCGTTGCTGACGGTATAGAGTGCGGTGCTTCCTTACTTCTTCAATCCTGGCCTCAAGCCTTTGTATCTTGCGCCGGATGAGGCGTTTGTCCGTCTCCAACTGTGATTCACCGGGGCCGCGGGTGCCGATACCGCCACCGAGCCTCTCCAGGTGGCTCCATTGCCCGGCCAGCCGGGGCAGGAGGTACTGATGCTGGGCCAGATCTACCTGCATCTTACCCTCGCTGGTGTGGGCGTGGCGGCCGAAAATATCCAGTATCAGGGCGACACGGTCAATAACCTTTACCCCCAGGGCCCCTTCCAGGTTACGCTGTTGTAACGGCGTCAACTCATCGTCAAAAATGGCCAGGTTATAGCCGGTGGTCTCTTTGAGAGTGATAAGCTCCTCCAGCTTGCCGCTACCAACGTAGTATGCCCTGTTGGGCGAGACAAGCCGCTGCACCGTATTGCCTACCACCCTGGCCCCGGCCGTTCTGGTAAGCTGGGCCAGTTCGGCGGTGGAATCCTCAACCGCCTTCGGTTGGCTCCGCTTTGTGGCCACAGTCACCAGGAAGGCCTTCTCCGGCGCTTTTTTAGTTATAACGGTGTTTCTGGAGATGACCGCCCCCAAACTATATATGTGAACCGCCGCTGATTAACCTATGCTAATGCCATTATACAATAAAAAAAGAGGCCATCATAACAATGCCTCAAACGATACTATCTGTGTGTTACAATGAGTATTATGGAGTTATAACGAGTATAACGGAGTATTAACTATCCCAGCTATTATGGTGGGCTCGGCAGGATTCGAACCTGCGACCAATCGGTTATGAGCCGACCGCTCTGCCGCTGAGCTACGAGCCCGGGGTATGGCAGTCAGCCATTGATTATTGGTCCCTACCCAGCCAGTTTTCCCCATAGTCCTTCTTCTTCTTCTCTTTCGCCTTTATTTCGTTGGCGTACTCAGTCCAAGCCTCAGGCCCCTTGCCTAAGGTCTTCTGTCTCTCTTCGCGCCATCCCTTTAACGGATCAGGGTTTTTAATCTTATCGTCTTCCATCTTGCGATCAGATTCCCACATCTTCTGCTTCATCTTGTCTTGTTTTCTCACCGCCGAATTAACCGGCTCGGCAGCGTAATGTGTGAAGCTGGATAGCGCCCGGTCGGCGCTGGCCTCACAATCGGGGCATGGCGCCCCCAGATTGCTTTCGCTGCGTGAGCGCAGCAACTCGAATCTTCTGTTACAGGCTGGGCAAACATACTCATAAATTGGCATC